>JAFOLE010000187.1 GCA_017419465.1 Solobacterium sp.
GCATTGACGTTCGCCCCAAACCGGCTGAACGTGCGCATGACGTCTTCCTGTCCCGACTCAAACAGCTTGTGTTCCAGAAAATGCGCCGTTCCGGGTTCATAAAAACTGCGCTTTCCGGACGCATCATCCTGATACCAGTCCAGACTGCCGAACGGTGTCATCATCAGAAACGCACTTGTACAGAACTGCGGCTTGTGAATCAGCACAAGCTTCAGTCCGCTGCTACACGTATATTCTGTCCATTCTTCCTGAAAACGTTCGTTCCGCATTGTGTTATCCCTTCTGCCTTACGATGGAAACGATCTTGAGTTTCAGCGGTGCAAATGCCCGGATCACAGATTCACGGTCCATCCGGGAAAACTGTCCGATCATGGATGTGATATCCAGCGCTCCGGATACCAGAGCGCGCAGGTACTGTTCCGAAAGGATCGCATCCGGATCATCCAGCATCGTCCGGTGCGTGTTGATATACATATGCCTTGCAATGGAGAGATCCTCTTCCGAGAATTCTCCCTTCTTCACTACTTCCACCTGCGTCAGAATCGATTCGATTGCCTCCTCAATATGCGGTGCATCCACAGCAGTGCTCACCCGCATGACGCCGTCATACCGCAGGAGTCCGGATTCAATGGAATAGCAGAGGCCCTGTTTTTCCCGCACATTCTGAAACAAGAGACTGGACGGAAGACCGCCGAAAATACCGTTGGCCAGCACATACGCAGGATATTCCGGATTCCCCATCAGGATGCCGCTTTCAAACAGCATGACAATATGGCTCTGGGAAATGTTCCGGACGGATTCCACCCGCTCTTCCTTTCCCGGCACATAGCACCGCAGTTTCGGGTCTGCCGTGCGATCACGGAACGGAAACAGCGCCGTACAGAACCTGCGGACTTCTGCGGTCGGAAGATCGGAGAGTACCTGGATATCGACCCGCGCATGATTGCGGATCCACTTCCATGCGGTAGCGCAGCGTTCCGGCGTCAATGCCGCTAGCTGGCGCGGGGAAGGAAGCACACGGTTTGCCATGGAGCCGCCGTATGCACGGGCAGCCGCCTCCGCACAGAGCGTCTGCGGATCAACCTTGATCATACGGACGCTTACGATGGCCTGTTCCTGGCATTCCCGGAACATGGCCTCCGGGAATACGCCGTTTTCAAGCCGCGGATGAAAGATGCATTCCGCACCGACCCCCGCAAGCTGTTCTACAAGATCATCATTGAGTCCGTTCACATGTACGCCGGCAAGCTTAAACTTGAGCCGGTCACATGCGCCGCGCGGAACTCCGGAAACATTCAGGGAGGCACCGTACAGATGGTCCAGATGGGAAAGCAGATCCTGCTTTTTCGGAAAATGTTCGGTCGTATCCGAAAGCAGATAGGACAGTAAAAAACTCTCCGCCCGAATAGATGGATTCATCGGCCAGAGAAATGTGATTGAAAGCACCTGTGTTTTGAATTTATTCGTCTCGTGTATATGGAGATATACACCGCGGGCGATTTCCTCAGAAATCATAAAATCAAAACTCCATTAAAAAGTGAATCAGACAATGCAGTATTATTCTTTTTCAGCAGCGATTTCACGACGCGCCTGTTTCAGATCCTCTGACCATTTGCAGGTGCCGTGGCACTGACTGCAGTCACCGGCGCAGTCACTGAATCCCTTTCGTCTGAGATAGCGGATGTCGAGAATTACTACAACAGCGAGGATTACGATCACTACAAGACTTCCGAAATTCATCTTTTCTCCTCCCTTCGTTTTTATCATAGTTTAACTTTAATTGGATTTGCAACGGAAACGATCTGTAATTCCGCATTGAAAAAGCGGGTACATGACCCGCTTATTCATCTTTCTTGATATATACCTCACGCGGCTTGCTGCCCTGCGCAGGTCCGATGATTCCCTTTTCTTCCAGGAGATCGATCATTCTTGCGGCACGGTTATAGCCGATGCCGAACCGTCTCTGCAGAAGTGATGTGGAGGCTTTCTGAACATCCACAACATATTCGCGGATCTCATCGAAGAGCGGATCCTCCGCCGCTCCTGCAACACCGCCCACGCTTCCCTCTCCGTCATTGACGCCTTCCAGACGGATAAACGAATCGTCATACATCGGTACCGCCTCTGCCGAAACGTAGTCGGTAATGCGCTTGACTTCCTCATCGGTAATGAACACGCCCTGTACACGGGTCGGCGAGGATACGCCGATCGGCATGTAAAGCATGTCACCGTTTCCGAGCAGGCGCTCGGCACCGACATGGTCGAGAATCGTACGGGAGTCAATTCCCGAGGAAACCGCAAATGCGATACGGCTCGGGATGTTTGCCTTGATGACACCGGTGATGACATCGGTTGAAGGACGCTGTGTAGCGATGATCAGATGGATACCGGCTGCACGGGCAAGCTGCGTGATACGCTGAATGGAGCTTTCCACTTCCTTGCCTGCGACATTCATGAGGTCAGCCATCTCATCGACGATGACGACGATGTACGGCATCTTCTTCGGTGAAGGACTTCCGTCTTCCTGGGTCGGTCCCATCTCGGAAACCATCTTGTTGTATCCCTGGATATTGCGCACGCCGGCTTTTGCGAAGAAGTCGTAACGCTCATCCATGATCTTGACGATCACCTTCAGTGCATTGCTTGCCTGTGTCGGGTCGTTGATGACCGGACCGATCAGGTGCGGAATGCGCTGATACGGCGTGAACTCAACCTTCTTCGGGTCAACCAGCAGCATCTTTACATCCTCCGGCTTCGTCCGAAGCAGAAGTGATGTAATGATGGAATTCATACATACGGATTTACCGGAACCGGTCGCACCGGCGATCATCAGATGCGGCATCTTATCCAGACGGCAGGTAATGGTCTTTCCGAGCAGATCCTTTCCGAGCACGATCAGCAGCGGTTCTGCGTTGCCGTCCGGCAGATCGGTAAAGAGTTCCTTCATCTTGACCGGTGTTGCCTTCTGGTTCGGGATTTCCACACCGACAGCGTTGTGTCCCGGAATCGGTGCTTCAATACGGACGTCCTTTACCGCCAGCTGCATCTTGATATCATCCGCAAGTCCGAGGATCCGCGATACCTTAACGTTGGCATCCGGACGGATTTCAAACTGGGTGACGGACGGACCGATATGCGTATCGATCAGCCGTGCTTCGATATCAAAGTTGCGGAGGGCCTGAATCAGAAGTTCACCCTTCTCACGGGCTGCCTGAACATTGACGTCATCCTTTGCCTTGGGCGGAACCGGATCGAGAATATTCAGCTTCGGCAGCTTGTACGGACGGTTCGAACGCCGTCCGGCCGGTGTTTCCGGAAGTGCAGGCGCAGGTTCCGGCGCCTTCGGATAAACAGTAAGATCTTCCGGCTGTTCGGGCATGCCGACCTGTTCCGGATATTCCTGCGGGCGGACGTCACCGGCATAGGTATTTGGCCGGGAGATATCCTGGTAGTCCGCAGATTTGAATTCCTTCATGGATTCGCGGTTCACCGCAGTGCGCGCATGGCGAGGCTGGTATGCCGGCATGACAGGTTCCGGTGCGGGCTGTTCCGGATACGGACGCGCTGCGCTGACCGGTTCTTCCGGATACTGCCGGCGGTACATCGGATCTTCTTCATATCCGCCCGCAAGCGGCTGATGAATCCCAACCGGCTCTGCCTGGGGCTGATAGGACTGAGGCTGGTATGCAGGTTCGGCATTGTAGTTGTGCGGACGGCGGATCATATCCTCCGGATACGGCCGCATACCGCTGGCCTGTTCCTCTTCCCGCTGCTGGTGAAGCCGCATGGCTTCCTCATAGGTCATCATCGGACGCACCGGTTCATCATCATTGCTCTTGCGGACGTTGTCCGTACGCGGACCGCGTGGTGTGCGGTCATAAAGATCATCAACGGTAATGAATGTGGTGGCGGCAGAAGCTTCCGCTTTGCGGGGCAGTTCCGCCGGTGTGATGGCGTCTTCGATCCAGCTGTTCAGCTTATCCTCTGAAGCCGGCTTCGTGTCGGTCAGAATATTCATTGCGGAACCGGTACCGGTACTCTGCTGGGAATGTTCCTCATAGAATCCGGACAGCGGTTCCGGCGTATCGTCAAACTCATCCTGCGGAATCGGCTGAACCGGAATCGGTGATGTGCCGTCATCCGCTTCAATCATGCGGATCTTCGGCTGCGCCTTTTCCTCCGGAAGACTCCGTACCGGCTCAATCATCTCCGGCTCAAACGGAACTTCTTCAAAAACGACATCATCCTCGTCATCGTCCTCTTCTTCACTGTCTTCCTCGTCTTCGTCCTCGTCATCTTCTTCATCCCGGGTGGAAAGATAGGTCCAGACGGTTTCGAAGGCCTGTTTGTATACATCAAGATTCACAAGCAGGAGTGCCGCGATGATAAACAGAACAATGATCACAAGCACCGTACCCACACGGTCGACGGTCGCGGTGGTCAGCGAAAACAGGAATGCGCCGATAATACCGCCGGCCGGCTCCATTGCCGGCTCGTCAGAGAAGAACGAAGCCGTATTCTTCAGATACTCGGTAAATACCTGAAATCCCGACAGTTCTTTCGGGGTATCCGCATAGGCGCACCACAGAAGCACCGCAAGGATGATTGCGATCACCGCAAGCGGATTCTTGGAGCGCGTGTTTCCGTCCTTGCGGTTGATCATCGTGATCAGGATCTGGATCACGACTGCGCCGAGGATCACATAGTAAAATTTACCGAAAAGGAACCGGCATAGCCGGCTCAGATATACGCCCACGACCCCCATCTGCATATAAGCGACAACAGTGATCGCGAGTATGATTACAACAGTAATCCAGTCCCTCGTTTCGCTGTCGACAAGCGGCTTTGTCTGGGTTCTGGAACTGCTCTTTTTTCTGGTTGTTTTCTTCTTTGTCATTACCCTTTATTGTATCACGAACCTCAGTCTTTCGTGTTGATCTCAACGATTGCCGGAAGGATCATCGGACGCTTTCCGGTTTCCTTCATGACATAGCGCGCAATCTTCTCACGTGCCTCTGCACGGCACTCCAGATTATCGTACCGTTTCTCCGCGACTGCGGTATTGATCGTATTTTCCATGATCACGCCGATCTCACGGATGATATAGTCCGCATCCTTGAGATAGATGACGCCGCGGCTCTGCACATCCGGGCCGCCGATGATTTCCTTGGTGCCGTGATTGACCACAACACCGACCACGATCGCACCGTCCGTGCTCAGCGTTTCACGATCCTTGAGAACCATGCCTGCCGCATCCAGACTGTCGCCGCCGGAGACCATGACATCGCCGACCGGAACAGTCTTCATTTCACGCTGAAGCTGACCGCCGTCAATGCATGCGATCATACCGTTTTCCAGCACGATGATATTGTTTGCGGGATAACCCATATCCAGCGCAATATTCGCATTGGAGATCAGCTGACGGTATTCCCCCTTCACCGGCACATAGTACTGTGGATTCATGAGGTAGATCATCATCTTGAGATCTTCGATAGACGCATGCATGGAGAATGTCCGCTTGGTATCAACACCGTAAACACGGGATGTTTCCTTGTACAGGTCATCTTCCATGTTCGACGCATCCCGTTCCGTACCCGGAACTGCAGGAGAAGCCACAATGACGGTATCCGTATCACGCAGCTGAATCACATCATCCTCACGGCTGGCAATCTTGTGAACCTTGCGGAAGATCGTGCTTCCGGTTCCGCCGATGATGACCACGACATTGTCCATGTCATTGGAAAAGTTCTGCGGCGCAATCTCAAGACCCGCCGGAATCCGATAGTATCCAAGATCTGCCATATCCACCATCAGGCTGCGCAGCTCATCATCATAGATCATCACCTTCCGCTTGAACTTGTTCGCAAGCTCGATCAGTTCAATGACGCGGTAAAGATTCTGGTTGTATACCGTACAGACAATGCGGCCTTCCGCGTTGTCAAAGATCGGTTCAACCTGCGAGGTGATCCGATGATTCGGGGAGGAGTGTCCTTCCCTTGTTGAACCGACCGATTCGGTCAGGAGCGCCAGCACGCCGCGGGAACCAAGTTCCGTCACTTCGGTAAGGTCAAAGCGGAACGCATCCATCTTGACGTCATAGTCGACGATAAATTCACTGGTATAGACGACATAGCCGTCTTCCGTACGGATGGCCACGCCGAACCCGTCGGCGATGGACTGCGTCGTACCGAAGGTGCGGATCTCCGTCCTGCCGATCTTGAAGTTTGTATTGCGGCGGATCCGGTGAATTTCCACATCCCGGATGCCCTCTTTTCGCGCTTTGCGTTCAAACAGGCGGGCGGTAAGCGGAGCCATGTAGATCGGCGCCTTCACCTGTTTGAGAAACTGGGTCAGAGCGCCCATGACATCATCATGACCGTGTGTGACAAACACAGCCTTGATGCGCTTTTCGTTTTCCACCAGATACTGAAAGTCCGGCGTGATCATTTCAACACCGAGCTGTTCATCCGCGGTCGGATAACGCATACCGCATTCAATCACAAAGATATCGTCATTATTTTCAATAACGAACATGTTTTTGCCGTCTTCGTCGAGTCCGCCGAGCGCAAAAATACGTACCTTACTCATAGAATTATTCCTCCGTTTAAAACAACGTTTAACTTATTATAACGTGAAACGTTCATCCGCGGAATGTCAACGTACCGCTTCGCCGTTCAGACTGAAGCTGCGCGCTTCCGTAATGCGGACATCCGCGATATCCCCTTCCCGGATATTCTCTCCGGTAAAGTTGACCAGCCGGTTTTCCTCACTGTACCCGCAGAGCACCGACGGATCTTTTTTACTGGGACCGTCGCACAGAACCTTCCGGATCTTTCCGACTTCCGCTTCATTGTTGCGGCGGGCGTAGAACCCGATCTTTTCATTCAGTGCCGCAAGCCGTGCCTTCTTCACTTCCGGGGGAACATCGTCTTCCATGGATGCGGCAGGCGTTCCTTCTCTGGGACTGTAGACAAAGGTAAAGGCACTGTCAAACTGACAGCGGTCCGCAAGTTCGAGTGTTTCCGCAAACTGTGCATCGGTTTCCGACGGGAATCCGAC
>JAFOLE010000188.1 GCA_017419465.1 Solobacterium sp.
CCGGAGAACGGCCATCATTGAAACCATGAACTTTGCATTCCCGACAATCATTACCTCCGGTTCGATTCTTGCGGCATCCGGAATCCTGATCGGAAACATGACTTCGGAAGCGACCATCTGCGGGATTGGTCAGTGCCTGGGAAGAGGAACCATCATATCGATTATTCTTGTTATGTTTGTACTGCCTCAGATCCTGCTGGTTGGAGACAAACTGATTGATCATACTTCATTTGAAGTGAAGCGGAAGGAACGCACCGTTTCGCATGGCATGACACGAGTTGACGGATTTGTCAGCGGAACAATCAACGGCAAGGTAAACGGCTATGTCAACGGTCTGGTTGACGGGGAAGTGAATGTAACGCTGGTATCCGGCAACGCACAGACGGAAACAGCCGGACAGCCGCCGGAAGAACTGCAGCCACCGGCAGAAACAGAATCAACGGAACAGGAAGGAGGCGATCACCATGAATAAACTGCGTCATGTGTTATTCAGTGTTCTGATGTTCTTCTCACTGTTCTGTACGCTGCCTGCTGTTTCTGCAGAAGAAGATACAGAAGACGTAATCTATATCGGGAATACGGAAGAATTTCTGACGTTCCTGAAACAGTGCAATTATGATGCATGGAGTTACGGAAAAGTCTTCGAACTTCGTGCGGATATCAATCTTTCCGAAGAAGCATTCTCCACTGCTCCGGTATTTGCCGGAACCCTGAATGGAAACGGACATACGGTTTCCGGAATTCAGTTAACAGCGGAATCCTCTCCTGCAGGGTTGTTCCAGGTCATCACAAAAGACGGTGCAGTGGAAAACCTGAATGTCTCCGCAACCATCACACCAAAGGGAACACAGGTGAATACCGGCGGCATTGCCGGTATCAATAACGGCATTATCCGTTCCTGCTCCTTCACCGGAACCGTGAAAGGCACACGCAATACCGGAGGTATTGCCGGCATCAACACCGCATCCGGAATGATTCTGAACGGTTCGGTCAGCGGAATGCTGTATGGACAGACAACGACCGGAGGCATTGCCGGATACAACCTTGGCACAATAACCGGTTCGGAGAACAATGCCTATGTCAATACAGATGCGGATGATACCGAACTGAGCGCAGGCAATATCAGCTTTGGCATCTCCCCGGATGCGAAATCGGTGATTTCCCAGGAAAGCGGAATCGTTCGTTCCGACACGGGAGGGATTGCCGGCTACTCGGATGGATCTGTGATTCTGTGCCGCAATAAAGGCACAGTCGGTTATCCGCAGGTTGGCTATAACACCGGCGGTATTGTCGGACGCTCCGACGGGCATTTGCTGGGCTGCACCAACTATGCGAAGGTATTCGGACGGAAAGATATCGGCGGCATTGTCGGTCAGGCAGAACCGGATATCTCAGCGAATGTTTCCGCTTCTGCTGCAGCAGCACTGTCCAGTGAACTGTCAGTACTGGAAACCAGCGTGCAGTCGCTGGAAAGCCACGCGGAAGAAACCGATGCACAGCTGCGTAACCGGATCGATTCCATCAATGGTTATGTCGCTAATGCAAAAGATGCGTTAGCAGACCTTTCAGACTATCAGAGGACAGAAATCAGTCAGGATGATCTGGAAGGGATTGAATCCAGACTGCAGGATCTGAATCTATCGGATCTGGCAGACCGTGTCGATGTGGATGAAATCCGGTCCCGCACCGAAGCGTTCCGTGATCATGCGGAAGATGAAGTCAGTGTTCTGCAGCAGATTGATCTGAAAAGCGCAAACAGTGATCTGATTGCGTCGGTGGCAGGATTAAGCGATCAGGCTGATGTACTGCGGCAGGAAGTTGCCGGCAAGGCGGATGCACTGGTGGCAGATGCCAACCGCATCACAAATTCCATTACTTCCATTGAAACAACACTGAACAACGCCCTGTATGATCTTCAGCATCCGGAAGAATGGGTGCAGGATACATCGGATTCCAATGTGGACGCGGTTCTGCTTGGAAAGATTGAATCGTGTACAAACCGCGGTGAAGTGTCAGGCGCCCTGAATGTCGGCGGCATTGCCGGAGCGATGGGAATCGAGTATACGGCGGATCCGGAAGATGATATCAGCGCAGAGCTGGATGGATCGACAAAGAAGCAGTATGAACTGAAATGCATACTGGAACGGGATGTAAATGACGGAGTTGTTCGTACGGTAAGAAATGATATCGGCGGCATTGCGGGACGAATGGACCTTGGTCTGATTCTTCACTGTGAAAGCTATGGGGATGTCTGTTCTGCAAGCGGGGATGAGGTCGGCGGGATCGCCGGCATCGCCGCCGCAGTCGTTCGCGGCAACTATGTTAAGTGCAGACTGTCCGGAGGCTCAGCAGTCGGCGGCATTGTCGGAGCAGGCACAGCCGGCACGGTTTCCGGTTCTTCCAGTGTCGTTGATTCCAATATTTCGATGGTCAGCATCCTCGATGCGACAGAATCGTATGGTGCGATCGCAGGCACCGATACAGGAACATTTACGAATAACGTATTTGTCTCCGATGATCTTTCCGGTATTAACAATGCAAGCTATGCGGGAAGAGCGGAACCGGTCAGTTATGAGTTCCTGCGGGAAAATTATGAACTGCCGGCAAAATTTCGGGATTTCACGCTGAAGTTTGTGGCAGATGATGAGGAATTAAAAGAAATTCACTTTGAGTATGGGGATTCTTTTACGGAAGCAGATATGCCGGAAATCCCGCTGAAAGACGGAATGTATGCATATTATGACCGTACGGATCTGACCAGTCTGCATCAGGATACCGTCGTAACTGCTGTCTACAGCTCTGATCTCACGGCATTATCCAGCACGGAGTCCAGATCAAACGGACGTTCGATCTTTTACATAAAGGGTCATTTTGACAACAAAGCGGAACTGACGGTCACGGCAGAACCGCATGACAGTGCGTCATTTAAAGTAGCTCGGAATTCGTTATGGGATGCGATCGTCTCGTACATCAGAAGTCCGGGCAAAGGGCTCGCATATGATGTGCTGGAACAGTGGCATCTGACAATGCCGGAGGATGGAGCCTCCTTCCATGAAGTGCGGTATTTACTGCCGGGAACACTTACGGATACCTATCAGATGTATCTAAGAACCGATGGCGGCTGGCATCGTATTACTTCCGATGAAGTCGGAAGATATGCAGTGTTTGAAGTGGAAGGCTCAGAAGCTGATCTTGCGGTGCTGAGTGCGATTCCGGGCTGGTGGATCTATGCCCTGCTTGGATACATCGTTGTGATGATCGTACTGATTATTGCCATGCGTCATTCCAGAGACCGCAGGAAGAAAACACATGAGGCCATTCGCAGCCGGATTGCGATGGATCGCAGACTGCAGATTGCAGTAGCTGCAGCTTCCGTATTCGGCATCGCTGTCCTTGGTGCAGGCATCTGGTTCCTGCATTCCGCTGCGTCCGGCGGATTAAAAGCCTGCCAGCTGATTAGGGAATATACGAATACGAAACCACTGGCGATGGAAGGTTCACTGCATCTGAAAGTCGGCAATCAGGATACCGAAGAAACCTTCCTGATTCAGGAAGATGAATCCGGAATCACCGTCATAACAATGAATGATCTGTCTCTGTACTACAGTCAGAACAAACTGTATCTCGAAAACGGCAGAGCATTTGAGATCGGCAGTCTGGCGCCGGATTACGGCAGCCTGCCGGTGCTGGTATCCGAAATCTTTGAACATGCAGGCATTCATACTGCTGCGGAAGGCGATGAGACGGTATACAGTCTGACTGCTTCGCAGGACAGCGCTGAAGAGCTGTTAAAGATTCTGCTGGCGGAATATGCGGATGAGCTGCCGGATCTCAAATCCGTGGATGTCAGCGTAAGTGAACATAATGCAGCATTAAGCAGTATCGAGCTGAATACTGCAGGTGTTCTGAAAAACGCAGACAAGACCGCTTATGATGTGCATTGTGTGCTGACAACACGTGATCCGTCAGTCTATACACTGGCTATACCGGAAGCAGTAAAAACGGCAGTGGCCGAGAACCGGCCGGCAGATACGGTTTTATCCAAAGACTATATGGAACTGCTGTCCGGATGGGCAATGCTTACCCACAGCGAATCGATGAGTGCGAGGGTAACCGTCAGTGCAGATGCGGATCTGGTGAATCTGAACGATATGCTGCAGTATCACCGCAATTACAATAACGGGAATCCGATCCGGTCCATACAGAAGGGCAATCTGGTCGTCTATTTCAACGAACATGCCATGTGCACGGAAAACGGGGAATTGCTTGCGGCAGATGATGCACATGCCAGTCTGGCAAAGACCGGAATACTTCCGGAGCTCCTGTATGAAATTTCGATGAACGGCTCGTTTGATGTATCTTCGGCAGATTCCGCAAAAGTCTTTACGATCAAACTCGATGAAGCATCAATCACTGCTGTGAAGGAAGCGATCCTTGCGGAACATTCTGATCTGTTAACCGATCTCAGCAGCGGATCGATCCTGATCGCACTGAATAACGGAAAGATCACCCGGATCAACTGTACGCTGAGCGGCGCTGCAGAGCTGCCGGATGAATCCATACCATTATCAATCAATGCGGAGTCAACCATTGACTACAGTGATACCTATACCATTCCAGACCGCGTAAAGAACGCATTGGAGGAATAGACATGCGAAACACAATCATTTGCATCGGGAGACAGTTCGGAAGCGGAGGACATGAAATTGCACTGCGCACCGGAACAAAAACAGGACTTAAAGTGTATGACGAGGAAATGATCACGCTCGCCTGCGGAAAGGGAGAAGTCCGGGAAGAGATCCTCCGCCCGGAAGATGAACGGCCGGTCAATCCATTTCTGTTCCGCACCATGCATGAAGGAAATGAGAAGGTCAACAGGACCAAGCCGGCAGGGGATGTCCTGTTTGATCTGCAGTCCATGGTGATTAAAGATCTGGCGAAAGCCGGTGACTGCATTATCGTAGGCAGATGCGCGGATGCTGTGCTGAAGCAGGAAGAAATCGATGTGCTGTCGGTCTTTATCCAGGCGCCGTTTGATCAGCGGGTGAAGCGGAAGATGGAGCTGGAAAACCTCCCGCTTGGAAAGACTGTAAAACTGGTCACTCGCACGGACAGGCACCGGAAAAAGTATTACGAGAGTCATACCGGAAACGAATGGGGTGCCGGAAGCACTTACGATCTGCTGTTTGATACCGGAACCATGACATTCGATGAAGTGGCAGATCAGATTGTGACGGAATATCGTAAGCGGAAAGCCGCCTGTTAAGAATCAGGAACAGAATCTGTAACAGATGCAGGTTCTGTTTTTTCTGTGAAGGGATTTTGAACCGAGGCAGGCAAATGCCTGTGTTTAAACGGTCATTCTCTGAGGGAGAAATGTGTTGTTCCCTCCGCCCACCCGTCAGATGTATTCATGCCTGCATAATGCAGGCATTTTTGTTTGTTTTATGACTGGGACATTTTGACCCGTTTTTGTTTGAGAAAGGAAATGAAGGATGGAATAGGAAATGGCTTTGCCATTCCCTGTTTATGGTTCCCCGCTGCATAATTCGAAACATATCCATGCGGGTCTGAGTCAGGAATGTTTCTGTCAATCAGGAAGATACGGATGGGACTGTCTCATCCGTTTTCTTTTTTGTGCGGAAGGAACCGGCTATAATGCAGATGGGATGGGGTGAATATGAGAACGATGGGACTGAAACGGATTGGCCTGCTACTGGGATGCATCATACTGACCGGCTGCGGCGCGAATGCAGAGAAAGAGGAAACAGGAATGGAAACAGTTCAGGAAGACGGCATTCAGCTGTCGGACGATGCGTCTGATTTTGTGCTGTTAACGGATGCAGTGCCGGATGCGATTCTGGAGATCCGGTATTATTCCACCTATAACTTTGTGGGAGAACGGATCCGTGGCTATGAAGAGCCGCTGGCATTTCTGACAAAGGAAGCAGCGCAGGCATTGCGGGAAGTCAGTGATGAAGTGAAGGGAAAGGGCTACCGTCTGAAAATCTATGATGCCTACCGGCCGCAGATGGCGGTATCACACTTTGTGGAATGGGCAAAGGATGTGGACGATGTCCGGATGAAGGAGTACTTCTATCCGGAGCTTGAGAAAGATGTGCTGTTTCCGCAGTGCTATATCATGGAGCACTCCGGTCACAGCCGGGGCAGTACGGTCGATCTGACGCTGTTTGATATGAAGCTGGAAAAGGAAGTGGATATGGGCGGCACGTTTGATTACTTCGGCGAGCTCAGCCATCCGGATTATAAGGAGATTACGGACGAGCAGTATGCCAACCGCATGATCCTGCGGGATGCCATGCTGGCACACGGATTCCAGCCGCTGGAAACCGAGTGGTGGCATTTCACCCTGAAAGAGGAGCCGTATCCGGATACGTATTTCACCTTTCCGATCAGCCTCCGTTCGCTTTCGAACTAGCATGCCTGCATAATGCAGGTATGTTTTTTGTTTGTTTTTTATATCTGGGCGCATTTTGCCCCATTTTTTGTTTTGAGGAAAGGAGATGAAGGATGGGATAGGAAATGGCTTTGCCATTCCTGTTTATGGTGTCCCCGCTGCATGGTCCCTGTTTTGTTGGGTTGGGCAGCGGGGAGGGGATTCCCACCCGCTCGCCGCTATGTTTGTGCTTGTTGTGATTTCGGTTGTGCTGACCGTATGGTGGCTTGGGATTGAGGTCGCCTATGTGTATCTCTACCATACGCTTGGTCTTTGCTTTGATGTTTCACTGCTGTTTTTTACCGGGAGTTATGACTACTTTCTTCTGGTGAATGGACTTGCGCTGTATTTTGTGCTGGATATTGTCTATAACCGTCTGTTTGGAAAGCAGGGAGGAAGATCGGGTGGATGGAGCATTCATCTGCAGATGGTTGCAACGCGGCAAAACAGTATCTGCGATCGCATGACTTCAGCGGGTATCGCAGAGCTATAAATCAGGGAATGCGGGGCGGAGAATGGGTATCCGATTACATGAGATAGGGTCAGAAATTGCCGAATCTCTGAGGAATTCGAAACATATCCATGCGGGAAATGGGAATCTGGATGCGGAAATCGAACAGTACCTGCGGGATTGCTTTCTCTGACATAATGATGTTTCTTGTCCCATCCTTTTCTAAACAGTGTCTGGAATGGTTGCATTATGTTTATATAAATCCAATAACATATGTGAAAAGAATCATCGCATTACATTTCTTCCTTAGACAATGTAATACCAATTTCGGTCAACAGAAGGGTATTGTTTTCTGTTGACTTTCGTACAATAGTGTACATATGGAGGGGTAGCTATGAAGAAAACAACTGAATTAATAATGATAGGCTTATTGTCGTTCTCACTTGCCGCATGCGGCAATTCTGCTAACAGCAATAATGAGAACACCGCAGCCGAAGACAAACCGGAAGATACGGCAGAAACCGTAATCGAAACGGAAACACCGGAAGGTGAGGATGAAACGGAAGCAGAAAAAACCGATGAGCAGCTGATTGCAGAAACAAAGGAACAGCTTGTCGGAGAATGGTACACTCCGAGTATTGATCTTGAACATCTGTTTTTTAATGAAGACGGAACAGGGCATTACACCGGTCTCGACAAAGATTTTGATTTTACCTATACCACTGACATTGACCGTCTGGATACCCCCAATAACGGAAGAATGGCGGAAGATCTGATGACCATCAACTATGACAATGGTGTGACAGAGGATCTCATCTTTCTGATCGGAGATGAAGAAATAACCAGCTATCCGGGAGAGACAAAACTGCTGTTTCAGACGATGGAACATGGCGGATATTCCGGTGTCATGAATAATTTCGATACGTGGGTGAAAAAACAGGACTGATTATTATCTCTTCATACTTATGGAACAAACAGGCTGCATGACACGATCATGCGGCTTGTTTTAAC
>JAFOLE010000189.1 GCA_017419465.1 Solobacterium sp.
ACGATCGCAATATAGGTGCGCAGTTCTTCATCACGGAAGACATCCTTTACCCGCTTCAGCAGAAGCAGGTAATAACAGCTGAAGTTGACACCAAACAGCAGCATGAATACCGTCGTGACATTCTGAAGATACGGGCTGTAGCTCGCGAAGGAATCCGCCTTGATTCCGAATCCGCCGGTACCGGCAGTACCGAATGCATGACATACCGAATCGAACAGCGGCATTCCACCGATGAGCAGGAAGATGACATCAAGGACCGTAAGCGCAATGTAAATCACATACAGAATCGTTGCGGTCTGGCGCATCCGCGGAACAAGTTTGCCGACGGAAGGCCCGGGAGACTCTGCACGCAGAATGTGCAGTGTGAATCCCTCGTTTTTTCCGCTGAGCGGAACGATTGCGAGCAGGAAGACCAGTACGCCCATACCGCCGACCCAGTGCGTGAAACTGCGCCAGTAGAGCAGGCCGTGGGACATCGCTTCAACATTCGTCAGAATCGAAGATCCGGTCGTTGTAAAGCCGGATGCCACTTCAAATACTGCGTCCACATAGCTCGGGATCTCTCTTGAGATGTAGAACGGAAGAGCCCCCATCAGGGACATCAGAATCCATGCCGCACCAGTCGTCACAAGACCTTCCTTTGCATAGTAGTTGTGTTTTGCGTTTCTTGTCACAAATACCAGAACCGCCGCCACAAGCAGGATAATGATCTGGCTTTTCAGAATGGAGAATGCCGCGTTTGCCTCATGATAGCCCAAACTGATTGCCCATGCCGGGATCAGAAACAGCGCTTCAATAATCAGAATGAATCCGAGGATTTTTCCGATCAGTTTATAATTCATCGCATTCCGCATGATCAGTCCTCAAAGATATCATTCAGGTTGTAAATCGGCGCGTCTGCCGTAGTTACAACGATCACGGTATCCCCTTCATTGAATCTGGAATTTCCGGACGGAATATCCACCTTGCCGTGAGAGAAGATCGACGCAATCAGTACATTGCTCTTGGTTTTGACATTGCGCAGCGGCTCCCCGCGGTGCTTTGTTTCCTTGTCCACCTTGAATTCCAGTGCTTCGATCTTTCCGCCCGCAATCCGGTGAACTGAGAGCGCACTACCTTCCTGATTCTGCATCGCACGCACATAACGCAGGATGGAATAGCCGGCGAGTTCCTTCGGTGAGATCACTGCGCCGATCTGAAGGGAATCAAGAATCTTGTTGTTTTCCGCATGGCTGAGCTTTGTGACAACCTGGGAAACGTTTCTTGTATTCGCATAGAGCGAGATGACAATATTCAGCTCATCCAGTCCGGTCAGTGTAACAACCGCATCGCTGTCGCCGACGCCTTCCATATCCAGGAATTCCTGGCTGGACGCATCGCCGTGAATCACGGTGCATTCCGGCAGAATATCTGCGAGTTCATGGCAGCGTTCTTCATCCGACTCCATGATCGTGCAGTCCATACCGGACTTTTCGAGTTCCTTTACAAGGTAGTAACTGATCCGTCCGCCGCCGGCGATCAGAACACGCTTTGCTTTCTTGGCGATAATGCCGATATTCTTCAGCATCTGTGTGAGATTTGCCGGTGTCGCGGTAAAGAACAGCTGATCATTCTCACGGATCACGAAGTTGCCGTCCGGCATGATGGTCTGACCGTTGCGCTGTACCGCGCAGACAAGAACCTGGGTGTGCACAATATCCGACATTTTGGACAGTTTCGTGCCGTTCAGCGGATTTTTTGCGTCAATCTTCAGTTCAACGATTTCCACATTGCCCTTTGCGAAGGAGTCCACACTCAGGAATCCCGGGAAGTTAAGCAGCCGGGCAATTTCATGCGCTGCCTGCTTTTCCGGATTGACCGCCATGGTAAGGCCGAACACATCCCGCATCTCATATGCCTGAATACGGTATTCCGGATTCCGGATCCGGCCGATTGTCGTAAGATTCGGATTCATGCCGTGCGCCGTCATACACGCCAGCATGTTTACCTCGTCCATATCCGTAGCCGCAATAAACAGTTCCGCATCCTTCACGCCTGCTGTTTCCAGCACAGACATGCTTGCGGCATTGCCGGCAACGGTAATCACATCATATTTTTCCATCATATCTTCAAGGACAGCGGTGCTGCAGTCAATGACTGTCAGCTCATGTCCTTCATTGGTGAGCTGTTCAGTGAGGCAGGAACCGATTTTTCCCCCTCCGGCAATC
>JAFOLE010000190.1 GCA_017419465.1 Solobacterium sp.
GCCGTTTGTCACGTATACTTACCTATGGAGAAAGAAGGTCCGCATGATAACTGATAAAGAAGGAATGAAGGAGATCGAAGCGAACTCCGGTATTCCTGTGGAAGAACTTATGGAACAGGTCGGCACCGCTATTGCGAAACGGATCCGTAAGGATTTCGAACCCGGAAGTTCCATCCTGATCCTGTGCGGAAAAGGCAATAACGGCGGTGACGGCTTTGTCGTCTGCCGGAAACTGGCAAAGGAATACCGCTGCCGTGTTTTCCTTGCGGACGGAAATCCGGCAAGTGATGCCGCAAAGCACGCAAAGCGCAGACTCCCGCGCAACAGCGTCATCACACGCGAAGCGCTCTACGAAGAATTGAATCAGACAGATCTGATCCTGGACTGTGTCTACGGATTCGGATTTCATGGTGCTCTGCCTTCTCATATCAAACAGCTGTTTTCCGAAATCAACCGCGCCCGCAAAACCGTATGGAGTGTGGACATCAACAGCGGCTGTGAATGTGACAGCGATGCGAGCGATTCCGATGCGATCCGTTCTGAGCTGACGCTTGCGATTGACTGCTATAAACCCTTCCATCTGCTCAGAAAGGAACATCGCCACTTCCGGCGCTGTGAGATTCTCCCGCTGAATCTCCCCCATCCGGATACTTCGCGTTTCCTGGAGATGGATGAAGAACGCTTCTTTGCGTCCTTCCCGAAGAAACGGGAAAATGCATACAAAGGCACCTATGGAAAGACCCTGATCATCGGCGGCTGTTACGGCATGGCCGGAGCGCTTGGGCTGAATCTCCTTGGCGCAAAGACGGTTGGTGCACCGTATATCACTGCCGCACTGCCGGAAGAGATCTATCCGGCGGCTGCCACCTTCCAGCTGACACCGGTATTCCATCCGTTTGGGCAGTGGACCTGGCATGAAGTGATCGAACCATTGATCAGTGACTGTTCCGCAATTGCCTACGGGAGCGGCGCAAACTATATGCATCACAAGGAAGACATCCTGGATCTCATCCTGCAGGAATCCCGCGTTCCTGTCGTGCTTGATGCGGCGGCGCTGCGGTTATTGAAACACAACATGTACATTCTCCGCTTCGCCAAGGCGCCGGTGATCCTGACGCCGCATATCGGAGAATTCGCGGATCTTACCGGACTTCCGATTGCGGCGGTGCGTGATCAGAAAATCAAAACGGCGATGGCCTTTGCGAAGGATTACCATGTCACCGTTGTGCTCAAAGGTGCCAATACCATTGTCGCCTTCCCCAACGGAAGCCTCTATATCAACCAGTCCGGAAATCCGGCACTCGCGCAGGCCGGCTCGGGCGATCTGCTTACCGGAATTCTTGCGGGTCTGCTTACCATGACCTGCGACGTAGATAACGCGGTCTGTATGGGTGTCTGGCTGCATGGTCATCTTGCGGACCTTGGCATTCAGGAACATTCCATCCAGGGATTCCCGCTGGAAGCCTTCCCTGGATTGATGGACCGGCTGTTTAAGGAACACGGCTTCTGAGAACTGATTTCATACCCGGATCTTCCGTTTGCGGAGGATCCATTTTTGTTTCCCTGTTATACAGAAAACCCTGTTAAGATGAATGCATGGTAATCCGTTCGGCAGGAATGAAGGATCTCAATGCGGTGAAGCATCTGATCGGCGTACTGGAAGAAAAAACAATGGAAGATACGGCGTTTACGCTGGTTTACGAACACCAGCTGGATGACCCGCGCTTTCATGCGTTCGTGTGTGAAAACGGCGGCCGCATCGTCGCCTTCGTAAATATCCGGATTGAATATCAGCTTCATCATGCAGGTAAAGTTGCGCAGATCATGGAGCTGGTTACGGAAGAAGACTGCCGCGGCAGCGGTATCGGTCGGGAACTGTTCCGCCACGTCTGTGAATACGCAAAGGAAGAAGGCTGTATTCAGATCGAGCTCAACAGCAGTATGCGGCGGACCGATGCCCATCACTTCTATGAAACAAACGGCATGCGCAAAGATCACTTCAACTTTACGATGCCGCTGTGAGAAACCTGAATCCTGCATTTACTTTGTCTGAATGATCCCGGCATGCACATGCATGCCGGTTTTTTCCTCTGCGCATCAGAAAAGGCGCTGTCTGGCGCCTTCCTGTTTCCGTAATCATTTCGTTCGGTTTAGTCTTCCTGCCGCTTCCGGAACTGGAATGAGAGCTCCGTAAGATCATCAAACTGCGGTGCGCCTTCATAGAAGCGGTCCACATCCTGTTTGACGCTGAGGCAGATTGTCTTCGCATCTTCTCCGATGTGCGCGTTCAGACAGTCACGGAGACGGTCATCGCCATACAGTTCCTCATCCTTGTTTGTCGCTTCGACAACACCGTCTGTATAGAGGAACAGTTCATCACCAGGTTCAAGCGTAAGACTCTGTTCTTTGTATGCAATTCCTTCCATTCCGCCAAGGACAAAGCCGGCCGGTCCTTTCAGATATTCAAAGGTTCCGTTCTTCCGGCGGATCAGCGGATGATTGTGTCCGGCGTTGGCATATTTCAGTTCCCCGGTCTTCAGATTGAGGAAGCCCATCCACGCCGTCACAAAGAGACCCGCATCATTTCCCTCACAGAGCTGGAAGTTGGCGTTGGTAAAGATATCCGCAACCGCGACATTGTTCTGGGCGTAAGTATGGATCGTGGTCATTGCCCGCATCATGAACAGCGCTGCCGGAATTCCCTTTCCGGAGACATCCGCGACGATGAACGCAAGGGCATCACCGCTGATCATATAGAAATCATAGAAGTCACCGCCGATTTCCTTTGCCGGATCCATCAGGGCATACAGATCATACTCTTCTCTGTCCGGAAAGATCGAAGGCAGTGCGGAAGACTGGATCTCACTTGCATAGCGAAGCTCGGAATCGATCCGCTCGTTTGCCTCGGCAATGTAACGCTTCAGCGTATCTACGGTTGTATTGATATTCTTTGACAGGGAATCAAATTCACTGCTGGAGTGCACATCCACAACGGTATCCAGATTTCCTTCCGAAATCTTTGAAAGCGACCGGTCAATACGCCAGATATCACGGACGATCAGCTTCCGTGTGATGATATATACCGCCGCAAACAGAATTCCGAATATCGCACCCTGCGTCAGAAAATTCAGATATACAGACAGTAAGCCGGAGAAATCCGCTTCCGAAGCCGGTAGGAAACCGAAAATGCGGTATCCCTCCGAGTGGGTATACATGTAGTAATAGTATTCCCCGCTGATCCGGCAGACATAAACGGTATGTTCTTTCGTACCGTTGAGGTCCAGGTCAACCATTTCCAGGTCTTCCTCGGTATCCAGTCGCGTTGCGGATACGACATTTCTGTCCTGATCCATTACCACAAGGATTCCGGTTTCTCCGACGTGACGGTTTGTGACAACACTCTGAAGCTGCAGAGTCATCTCCTCCTGCCGCTGTGCCTCATTAAACGCAACCTGAATGATTCCGTTCGGCGTTTTGACACCGCTGTAATGCATCATGATGGAGTTATCAGCCGCGGAACGGACATACATCTGAACTAGTTCCGTCGGCCCGTTTACATTAAGCAGATTCAGATATTCCCGCTGCCGCATTTCCCCTTTTTTCATGTCATAGCCGACATAGTCTGCCATGGTGGATGCGGTAATCACACCGTTGGAATCAATCAGATTGATTTCACTGACATGGTACTGGTCTTTCAGTACACTCAGATCCGCATCCGGATTTGAGGTAAGCGTATCTGCGACAAGCCGGTTTACATGAAGCAGCGTATCTTCACAACGGTCCTGCACTTCCTGAACCGCATCGTCGAGACTCTGCCGCAACAGTTTCTCTGTATCCTCACTCGTAATGGATCGCTGCAGGAAGAACGTAAACAGCATGGCAACAACAAACCCGATCAGCACTTCCACAAGAAGTGTGCGCTGGAACCGATCCGATACGGAAGGCAGTTCCGTGCGGCGTTCCGGATTTCGCTTCAGCCGGATCAGATTGATCACCGCAACCGCAATCGTTACCGCAGCCGCATTGACGGTAACCATCGGAATCGTGCACATTTCCACATACATGAATGCACTGCGGACATCCGCAATATTGGTGAAGAAAATGGAAAGCATATGCAGGACTTCGCATACCACACCGATCAGCAGGGTCTGGTCCCATGCCGGAAGCCGGTTGCCGAACATATGTGTGCGCAGTACTGCCGCGATGATACCGGTCATGATGGTGGAAATCGTACAGCCAAGGCGTGTGTAATAACCGGCGCCCCAGTAGACCGCAAACCACCGTTCCACACCGCCGATCACACCGGCAATCAC
>JAFOLE010000025.1 GCA_017419465.1 Solobacterium sp.
AATCATTTCCGCCACCAACCGTGACATGGTCATCAACAACCAGTCGATGAATCTGATTCAGACCAATGCGGCAATCAACTCCGGAAACTCCGGCGGCGGACTCTTCGACGCAAACGGAAAACTGATCGGTATCGTCAACGCAAAAGACAGCGGCATGACAAGCAGCGGAACCGTGATCGAAGGTCTTGGCTTCGCCATCCCGATCAACACCGCGTATGCGATTGCGACGGAACTGAAGGAAAACGGATATGTTGCCTCCCGTCCGACCATCGGTATCGGCCTTTCCACTCTGGACTCCGATTACGGCGACTACAAAGCAGGTCTCTATATCACTCAGGTATATGAGGGAAGCGGCGCTGAAGCTGCCGGCCTGCAGGAATATGACCGTATCGTCTCCGTCAACGGAACCACAGTCAACAGCTACACTGACCTTTCCAAACTGCTCACAGACTTCAAGGTCGGCGATGAAATTGAAATGGAAATCGAACGGGAAGGAGATATTTCCAACGTCACCGTCAAACTGACCGGACCGCTCGAATCCATGCTCAGCTGATTCAGCACATACAATCCCCGCATTCCGGCGGGGATTTTTTATGTTTCGCTTTTTGGTCAATTTGTATTTTGTGCGGATTTTGGATAGGATAGAACGGATATAACTTAGGGGGATTATCAAATGAACAACAGCGAACGCGGTTCTTTTACAGGTAAACTTGGCTTCGTTCTGTCCGCGGCCGGCGCCTCGGTCGGTCTTGGCAATATCTGGCGCTTTCCGTATCTTGCGGCAAAATACGGTGGCGGAATGTTTCTGCTTATATACATTCTGCTTGCGGTTACCTTCGGCTATACGATGATCGTAGCGGAAACTTCCATCGGCCGCTCTTCCGGAAAAAGTCCGGTCAGCGCCTTCCGCTTCTACTCCTCTTCCAGATCGATGAAATTCGGCGGATGGATCAATGCGGTAATTCCGATCCTGATCGTCCCCTATTACTCGGTCATCGGCGGATGGGTATGCAAATATCTCTATGAGTTCATCATTCATGACCCGGCACTGATTGCCAACGATACGTTCTTTACGAATTTTATCAGCGGCGGTCCGTCTGCCGAATTCTGGTTCATTGTCTTTGCGGCCATGACGCTCGGCGTCATCTTCTTGGGTGTTGAAAACGGCATCGAACAGGTTTCGAGAATCATGATGCCGCTGCTTGTCGTACTTGCGCTTATCATTTCCGGCTACGTGCTCACCCGTCCGGGTGCGCTCGCGGGCGTGAAGTACTTCCTGATCCCCAATTTTTCCGACTTTTCCTTCATGACGGTTGTCACGGCAATGGGACAGATGTTCTACTCCCTGTCGATTGCGATGGGCATTCTCATCACCTTCGGATCCTACATGAAACGGGATGTCAGCATCGAAGACTCCACCCGTCAGGTCGAATTCTTCGACACCGCAATTGCGGTCATGGCAGGTCTCATGATCATTCCGGCAGTCTTCTCCTTTTCCGGAGGAAATCCGGAGGCACTGAATGCCGGTCCTTCTCTGATGTTTATCACCATGCCGAAGATCTTTGCGCAGATGCAGTTCGGAAGAATCATCGGTATCCTGTTCTTTGCACTCGTACTCTTTGCGGCTCTGACCAGTTCCATTGCGCTGACGGAATGTGCAGTTTCGGTTTTCTCCGATGAACTCCACTGGTCCCGCGCAAAAGGAACCACCGTTACCGGTATCATCATGATTCTGCTCGGCACGCTGTCCTGTCTTGGATACGGCGTACTGTCATTCATCACACCGCTTGGCATGCCGTTTCTCGACTTCTTTGATTTCCTGACCAATTCCGTAATGATGCCGGTATCCGCGCTGATGATCTGTATTCTGGTATCACGGTATATGGGTATCGAAACGGTCGTCTCGGAAGTGCGGACAAACGGTCATCCCTTCCGCCGGGAAGCCATCTTCCGGTTCATGATCCGTTATGTCTGCCCGCTGTTCATTCTGATTATTCTGATCAGTTCCGTTGCCAGCGCATTCGGAATCATCACTCTTTAATCTGCATGTAAAAAAAGGTGGCTGCCCTGCGATGATCTTCATTGCAGAACAGCCGCTTTTTCTTATGCCGACCAGGACAGGTAGACGAACAGTGCATTCATGATGATCAGGAATGCCCAGCTTGCGATCTGAACCGTGCGGGACATGTGCTGAATCCGTGCACGGTACTGAATCGGAAACAGTATTCCCAGCAGAATGAACAGTTCCCATCCCATAATCGTATTGTTGTTTACTTTCAGTATGAACGCAAATACCAGCATCACCGCCGTAAACAGCATCCAGAACCAATTTCCCATTTCAATTCCCCTCTTGAATCAATTGTCTATGTATCCGTTATATCACAGGTCTGCATTCATGTTTTCGAATCCGCATCGGTTTTCTTATTTGCGGCCTGTTTCTTCATCGACTTGAAATACTCATTCCACTCGTCATAAATCTCTTTTCCGGCTTCCGTGAAGTACATTTTCGGAAGATCCATCGCCATATCCTTGGCTTCCTTGCTGGCAGAGAAGATGGATTTGAGCACATCCGGCAGATCCTTCATTTTCAGATCACTGACCGAAACTGCACCTTTGACCGAAAGACTGTCAAACAGCCAGTCCACAAATTCCTTTCGGCCGTCTTCATCGATATTCTCAATCCAGTTATGAAACGTGCGGATCAGCACTTCCGAGCCGACGTCAAACTGCTCCGCAAAACAGAATTCCGGCCCGTCGAGTTTCCAGGTCATCAGATCATGCTGGAGGATGCCGCTGGCAATGCTTGAAACGATCTTTGTTGTTTCGGCTTCCATCTGGAACAGACGTCCGATGATGCCGTATACCGGGACAAGTCTTGTGATCAATGGCTTCAGCGCAAGGATCGACTCGAGCGGATATACATCCGGACTGAACCCGGGGCTGTCGTTGGCATAAATACGCAGAATCTTCCGCTGCTCGGCTGGCTTCAGCTTCGACACAGCATAAACCGCCAGGTTTCCTCCTTTGGAATGTCCCCCGACATAATATTTTTTTCTTCCCTGCATCGTTCCGGCAAGATACAGTGCCGCGCCGTCCTGTGCCGGCACGCTCTGAAAACTCATCATGAAGTCTTCCTTCCAGCCGATAATGCTGGAGTCTGTGCCGCGGAATGCAACATAGGAGGTATTCCGGTCCAGTTCAAAATGAATTGCCGCAAACTGCGTGTAGTTTTTATCAAATATATCCGTGTAATGGGTGAGCTTCAGCTGGCCGAAGCGCTTTGACGCTGCGGCGGCACGAAAAAATGCATCATCTCCGCCCATTGCGGTAAGCAGCCGGAAACAGTCTTTTTCCGTAATGCCCTCACATGCTTTCTCAAGGGTTATGCCCTTTGAGCTGTTGGGAAACAGCACCTGCGAGAAATCCACGTAACTGAGCTGACAAAGTACAACACTGTCCGCAAGACAAAACGGGCTGACCTTGAAAGAAAGATCGCCACGCCAGCGGATATAGTCAAGAATCGTGCAGTCGGCCATAGGTCTGTCTGTTTCCTTTCCTGTTTTCAGAATACCACACTCCCCGCCTCAGGGAAGTGACTGCGCAGTTATGAAAACGCGCCTCCTGCAGGAGACGCGTTCGATCATTTTCACATTTCCACGGATTCCGCAAGTTCAAGCACAAGCGCTTCGCTCTTTTCCCAGCCAAGGCACGGGTCGGTAATGGAAAGTCCGTATTCGCTGTCTTCCGGTTTCTGACAGCCGTCGAGAAGATAGCTTTCAATCATCAGGCCTTTCACCATCGAGCGGATGTCCTGATTCACATGACAGCTGTACATGACATCTTTCGCAATCCGGATCTGTTCGAGATACTGCTTGCCGGAATTGGAATGGTTGCAGTCAACGATGACCGCCGGATTGGCAAGTCCGGTTTCCTCGTAGAGGTCAAGCAGACCGCGGAGATCTTCGTAGTGATAGTTCGGCATGGAATGATTGAACTTGTCCACGTAACCGCGCAGGATCGCATGCGCAAGCGGATTTCCCTTGGTGCGGACTTCCCAGCCGCGGTATACGAACTTCTGCGGGCTCTGTGCAGCAGTAATGGAGTTCATCATGACAGAGATATCACCGCCGGTCGGATTCTTCATGCCGGCCGGAATGCCGATGCCGCTGGCAACGATACGGTGAAGCTGATCTTCGACGGAACGCGCACCGACTGCGACATAACTCAGCAGATCGCTGAGATACCGGTGATTCTCCGGATACAGCATTTCTTCTGCACAGGTAAATCCGGTTTCCCGGGCTACCCGTGTATGCATCTCACGGATGGCGATGATTCCTGCGAGCATGTCCTCTTCCTTGTGCGGATTCGGCTGATGCAGCATGCCTTTATAGCCGGTTCCCTTTGTGCGGGGCTTGTTGGTATAAACACGCGGAATAATGAAGATCCGGTCCTTTACCTTTTCCTGCAGTTTCGCAAGCCGGTTGATATAATCCAGCACGGCGTCTTCCCGGTCAGCGGAACACGGACCAATGACAAGCAGAAGACGGTTGTCACGGCCTTCAAAAATATCCCTGATCTGACGGTCACGGTCTTCCTTGAGTTTCCGGATCGTATCATCCAGGGGGAATTCCTGTTTCAGTTCCTGCGGTGTCGGAAGTTTCCGAATGAATTCCATCTGCATTTCCATACTCTGATACCTCATCAATCAAACGTACTGATTGTATCTCATTTTCTGTCAGAACCGCTACTGTTTTGCCATTACACAGCCGAAAGAAAACCCGGATTATGCCGGGCTCTTCGCTGTCTTTGCGGTGCGTTTTGCACGGGCAGGTTTCTCAGGCGCTGCCGGTTTCTTCGGTGCTGCCTTCTTCTCCTTAACCTGTTTTTCAGGTTTCGCCTGCTTCTTCGGCTTCGCAGTTTCCTTTTTCACCGGTTTGACGGGTTCTTCTGCTTTTTTCGGAGCTGCTTTCTTCTCCTTCACCGGTTTTGCAGGCTTCTCCTCTTTTGCCGGTTCTTTCGTTTCTTCCTTTGCCGGTTCTGCGGGGGTTTCCTCTTTCTTCGGTTCCGGTTCGGGTTCGTAAATCTCATAGGCAAACCAGAGCGGCTGTCCTTTCAGGAGTTTCCGGATCTGCTTGTAATCTGCCGTCACAAAATCCGGGCCGGCTTCGATAATCTGATAGAGCATCTTGGGGTTGCTGTTGAAGGCAATTGTGAATACTCCGACCATATGTCCGTTCAGGATATGGGTCGGCGTATGGCCGATGTAAATGCATACCTTCTTCTTCAGAAGCTTTGCGCACATGCGAAGCGACTGGCTTCCGGAGAACTCATGTTCCTTCGTGGTGCTTGCGATGATGACATCGATGTACTGCATCAGTCCGGCATGTTCGAGCATGTTTACGATGGATGCACGGTTGCGGCTTGAGATGATGCCGACCGGATAACCATTGTCCTTCAGCCACTTCAGAAAGTCGCGGATGCCCGGCATCGGCTGAATCAGATCGGACAGATGATAATACTGATACATCCGGTATTCCTTCATTACATGATCAATATCTTCATCCGGGAAAAACTCTTCCAGCATCTTCACGGAAGGCTGACCGACGACCCGTTCTTCCTCTTTTTCCGTGAAGCGGCGTCCGTTTCCGAACTGTGAAAACATCTGCCGGTAAGAGGCGAAAATCGCAGGCTCCGTATCCATTACTGTTCCGTCAAAACTGAAGATAATTGCCGGCAGTCCGACTTCCTCCTGCCGTTTCCGCAGTGCCTTTGAAGGCTTGTTCTTCTGCTTGCCCATGATAGCTCCTTTGCAATTTCAATTAGAAAAAATACTGAGATCTTACTCTCAGTATATCTCAAATTCATTCGTGCATCGAAGTATTAATATGAAGATCCGCGGTTTCCGATACGGAACACCCGGAGAAATACTTCTCTTCCAGCGGGATCCACCGGTCAATGAATGCCTGCAGTTTTTCCCTGCCGCTGCGCGCTTCGATACGGCGCAGCTGTTCCTCGGCGGAAACATCAAAGAAGATTTTCAGATCATACAGGTCCCGCAGCTCCGGATGCAGAGAGTAAGACCCCTCCACAATCACAAGATCACTCAGCGGAACGGAGACCGTCTCACCAAGTTCCATTTTTGAACAGTCAAACCGGCGGTAGTTTACGGGTTTTCCCTCACGGAGCGGAATCAGTACTTCCTCCTTCAGGCGCTCCCGGTCGAGATTTCCACCCGGTTCGGCATAGCGCTCGGGTGTGCGCTGTTCGGGCCGCAGGAAGAAATCATCCGCATGGACAACTGTCCAGCCATACTGTTCCTGCAGAAGCTTTGCGGCGGTTGTCTTTCCGGAAGCACACCGGCCGTCAATTGCGGCAATCAGCGGACGCTTTGTACGTGTCTCAAGAAGGTGCGTCAGATGCGCCTTCAATGTCTCCATATAGGGATATTCCTGTCCATGTGCCAGTTCGTTGTTCATTGTCTGATTCCTTTCTGCCAGCTGAATCAGCTGTGCCGACGCATACCCGCGAAGACCGGTATCACGCATGCCTGCACCGTATCCTTCCGCAAGTACACGATACTCTACCGGCAGCGACTCTGCCGTACGGACGGCCGCCGCAATCGCAGCGCCGGTCGGCGTCAGGATTTCTCCCGAGGCATCTGCCCGTTTCAGCGGAAGCCGGTTTGCGGAAAGAATGTTCCGCACTGCCGGAACCGGAACTTCCAGTTCCCCGTGATCACACTGAACGGTTCCCCGTCCCTCATAGAGGGAATCGATCACGGCACCGCCAATGCCGAGCCGGTCATAACAGACACTGAATGCGATCACATCCGCAATGGAAGGCAGTGAGGCAACTTCATGAAAATGAACTTCCTCCGCCGGCATGTCATGGGCAATTGCCTCAGCCCGGGCAATGATGTCATATACATGATATGCCAGAGCACGTGCGGAAGCCGTCATGGATGCTTCATCGATGATGGCCTTCACTTCCTTCAGCGTGCGGTGAAGATGTGCCGGCTTCTTCCAATTCGGATCGATCGGATGCACATAAAAATGCCGGCACGTTCTGTCCTGTTTCCTGATGGTTTCAAATCCGGCTTCATATCCATGCGTTTTCAGAAACGAAAGCGCCTCAAGAACCGTATCGTCGTCATTCAGAAGATCCGCCATTACCCCTGCGGCCATATCGCCGCTCAGTCCTGCGGAACAGTCCAGTACCAGCATGTTTTTATTTGTTGAAGTCATAACAGTCCGATTATAGCAGACACGGTTCGAATTGTACTATGCCTGTTACGGCTTGCAGGTTTCGATGAACCACTTGTCCTTTTCGAGATAGAGATTGCGCTGCTGGCCGTGAATCATACAGGCAAACCGGATTCCGCATCCCCCTGCAGGAGATGCACGGCGTGCTTTACCGATGATTTTTTCGATTTTATAGTTCAGACCGTCATCCCAGCAGACATAGAGCGGCTGAACTTCTCCGTTTTTATGATGCCGGAGGATCACATCCACATAGCGTTTATATACCTGCATTGTTCACTCTCCTGTGTCTCTGATTATATCGCCTGCGATGTGCATATTTCAATCAGATATGCACATTTTATTCTCATACTGTTCAGAATCAGCGCATTTATCGGATATAATTGAAATGAACATTGAGGGAATATCTATGGATCTCAGGGAAATCATCAGCACCTATAAAAAGAAAACCGGCGCATCCGATGCGGATATCGCTGCCCGCACCGGCGTATCGCGTTCCACAGTCACCCGCTGGTCGGGCGGTACCGTGCGGCGGATCTCCGGCGAAACCATGCGCCGGGTCAGCGAAATGGTCGGCTTCAATATTGAACCGGTCATGAAAGGCATGAATATCAATGTACGTCTTCCGGTTCTCGGCTATGTCAAGGCAGGCTATGACCTCTTTGCGGAAGAAAACTATCTCGGCGAAGAAGAGGCATCGATTGAAGATGCGGCCAGAGGCGACTATTACCTGAAGGTCACCGGCGATTCCATGAATGGCATCGGCATCCTAGACGGGTCCCTGGTGCTTGTGCGGCAGTGTGCGGATGTGGACAGCGGAAAGATTGCGGTCGTTCTGGTCGGTGATGAGGTCACCGTCAAACGTGTGGTCAAAAAAGAACGCATGATGATCCTGGAAGCGGCCAATCCGGAAGTGCAGAGCCGCTACTTTACCGCGCAGGAAGTACGGGATATCCCGGTTACGATCCTGGGACAGGTGATTTCCGCCAAAACATATTATTAATTGCGGAAATGCGCTAAGATATTCGGCGGAGAGAAAAACTACAGTTATGAAAACAAGTGAATTTGATTACGAGCTTCCTCAGGAACTGATTGCGCAGACACCCCTTGCCAATCGCGCAGGAAGCCGGATGATGGTCGTACATAAAACAACCGGAGAGATCGAGGATACCTTCTTCTCGCATATTGCGGATTATTTTCATGCGGGCGATGTCCTTGTCCGCAACAACACCCGTGTCATTCCGGCACGCCTGTTCGGCACAAAGGAAGAAACCGGTGCCCACGTCGAACTCCTCCTGTTAAGACAGGGAAAGGATGATGTGTGGGAGTGTCTTGTCGGAAACGCAAAAGTCGTCAAGCCCGGAGTCTTCGTATCCTTTCACGAAGGTGAGCTGCGCGCGGAATGTGTCGGCGTTGGGGAAAAAGGCATCCGCCGGATGAAGATGCATTACGACGGCATTTTTAACGAGATCCTGGACCGGCTCGGAAATGTCCCCCTGCCCCCGTATATCCGGGAAAAGCTGGATGATCCGAACCGTTACCAGACCGTCTATGCGGCAATTGACGGAAGCGCAGCGGCTCCGACTGCCGGTCTGCATTTTACCGATGCGGTATTCGAAGAGCTTCGCGCAAAAGGCGTAACCATCGCGGACGTCACCCTGCACGTAGGTCTTGGGACTTTCCGTCCGATGGATACCGATACGATCGAAGAACATGTCATGCATGAGGAAGTCTATTCCATGTCGCGGGAAACCGCAGACATTCTCAATCAGGCAAAATCCGAACATCGCCGCATCATTGCGGTCGGCACGACCAGTGTCCGTACGCTGGAAAGCGTATGGAACCGGTTCGGCAGATTTGAGGAATGCGACGGCGAAACCAAACTGTTCATTTATCCGGGATATGAATGGCATACCATCGATGCCATGCTTACAAACTTTCATCTTCCCAAGTCAACGCTGCTTATGATGATCTGTTCCTTTGCAGAAAAGGATCTGATCATGAAGGCCTATGAAAGGGCAGTACACGAACGGTATCGTTTCTTCTCGTTCGGTGACTGCATGTTCATTACAAATGAATAAAGACGCTTATCTCAACTATCTGAAACAGCGAAAGAGTTCCCGCAAGGTCAACTATTATCTGATGTCACTGAAGGAACTCGAAGAGATTAAGGCATCTTATGACCGTAAGCCCCGCATGCTTGTGCATGCATGCTGCGCGGTCTGTGCCTCCTTTCCGCTCGAGTTTCTTTCACAGACGTTTGATGTGACCATCTTCTTTAATAACTCCAACATCTGGCCCAAAGCGGAGTATGACCGGCGGCTGGAAGAACTGCGCCGGTATCTGCGCGAAACCGGCATGGAGATTCCGGTGATCACGGTTCCGTATGACAACGACGCATATATGAAACCGCTGGAGCCGATGAAGGATGACCCGGAAGGATTCGGACGCTGTTTTTTCTGCTATGCCGTCCGGATGAATCAGGCCTATACATGGGCAGAGGAACACGGCTTTGATTTCTTTACGACTGTGATGTCCATCTCCCGTCAGAAAGACAGTCAGAAGATCAATGAGATCGGACGATCCCTCTCACGGCTTCACCCTTCTGTCCGCTATTTCTACAGCGACTTCAAAAAAGGCGGCGGACAGGTAAGGCAGAAGGAACTCTGCGATACGCATGATCTCTACCGCCAGGATTACTGCGGCTGTATCTATTCCTGGAAAAGCACCCATCCGGATCAGGATCTTCCCGAATCCTGATCACCCTGCCGGATTTCCTGTAATCCGGTTTTTTTCTGCGCTTCCATCAGCGATATAATAATTACAATGTTTAATTCTGTTTCCGATACATCGCTCGCCCTCTTTGGCGACAGCGAACTCATCGCAATTCTGTTGAAAGCCGCAGTCATCCTTCTTCTGTGCGGATTGATGCGGCGTTATTTTCCGTTTCCAAAACCGGACCGCAAACCCGACGCGGAGCTGCCCCATCTGACTGATTTCCGGCGGACAAACACTTCTGTCCGTCCGAGCGCACGCGAATGGACGCTGCTTGTACTGATTACCGCGCTCTATGCCATGGTCAGTCTTCACCGTCTCGGCAGTCCGGTAATGCCCCATACCATATGGCAGCCGGTTCAGACACCGCAGAGCATCACACTCGAGCTCTATGAGGATACGCTGTTTGATCGAATCATGATCTTTGCCGGAGAAGGCGACAATAACGCCCGCACCGACGGATATCAGTTCGGTCTGAACGAGTTCACGATCGAAGTATCCGATGACCTTGCGTCCTGGGAAACCGCGGCGGTGCTGAATGAGCAGCGTTACTGCCAGTACATCGATACCTTCGGCTACTGGAACAAGCGCTACGTCCGCCTCACCAGTTCCAGCGATGCGGATGCGGTAACCGAGATTGCCTTTGTGAACAATGCAATGCAGAAAGTACTGCCGGTGCGTGTCCTGGAAGATCCGTGCGCGGAAAGCACCTATCCTGCAGATCGGCTGATCGACGAGCAGGCGGCAGTCACTGCGGACAATACCTACTACGATGAAAGCTACTTTGATGAAGTCTATCACCCGCGGAATGCCTGGGAGATTGCGGAAGGACAGTATATGTATGCCTCCGTTCACCCGCTTCTCGGCACACAGATGATTGCGCTCTCCATCAAACTCTTCGGAAACAATCCGCTTGCCTGGCGTCTTCCCGGTGCTTTGACCGGCATCCTGATGGTACCCCTGCTCTGGTATCTGATCCGGCTCCTCAGCAAACGGGCAGAACCTGCCCTGCTTGGCGCGGCATTATTTGCGTGTGACTTCATGCATATCACCACATCCCGGATCGCCACGCTGGAACCGATGAGTGTATGCGCCATTCTGGTCATGTTTATCTTTATGGTCCGCTGGGTCAACACGTCCTTCTTTGACCGCCCGCTCTCGGCATCCCTGCGGGAGCTGCTGTTCTGCGGCATTGCGACCGGTATCGGCTTCGCAATCAAGTGGACCGCCTGTTACAGTGCGGTCGGTCTGGCCCTCATTTATGCGTATTCGATGCTTCAACGGTATGGAGAATACCGCAGGCTGAAACTTCTCTCCCTGCAAAGCGGCGGATCGCTGAATAAAGACGAACGCTCGATTATCCGGCGTGCGAAACAGTTTCCGACGGACTTCCGCAAGACGATCCTCTGGTCGTTCCTGTTTTTCATCGGCATACCGCTTGTGATCTATTTCCTGGCATATATTCCCTGCCATATTACACGGGACGGATGGTCGCTGAAGACGGTCGCCGATCAGATCCGTTACATGTATGAATATCACATCAATCTTGACGCAACCCATCCTTATCAGAGCACCTGGAATCAGTGGCTGCTGGATGAACGTCCGGTCTGGTATTACAGCAAGGAAGATCTTTCCGGCGCATATCATACGATTGCCTGCTTTACCAATCCGCTGCTTTCATTGGCCGGTCTGTTTACTGCGCTTTTCACATTTGCGGATGCGGCACTCACCCGCAAAACCGCTCCGGTGGTGATTTCGATCGGTTATCTTACCGCACTGGCGCCATGGTTCATGGTTGACCGCTGTGTATTTGCCTATCATTTCTATCCCACCAGCATCTTCATGATTGCCTCCATCGCATGGTGCTTTTACCGGCTTGTTTCAAAGCGGCCGTCCCTGAAATGGCTGCCGGGTCTGTTTGCGGCGCTGGTTCTGATCGTATTTATCATCTGGCTGCCGGTCATCACCGGCTTCGGCACAACCCGTGATATGGTACATATTCTGGAGATCATTCCATCATGGTACTTCGGCTGAACCGCAGAAGCGTCTGTCTGATCATCGCCGCAGGGCTTGCGGCGCTTTTCTGTCTTCCCTACTTCTGTTCGGACCTGCTTGCGCTCGAACATGACACCCTGTTTCACCTGTCCCGCATCGAAGGACTCTCCGAAGCGATCCGGCGCGGTGATTTTCTTCCTGCGCTGTACCCATACAAAAACAACGGCTTCGGCTATGCCAGTCCGCTGTTCTACTGTGATATTCTTCTGATTCCGTTCAGCCTTCTGCTTCTTGCGGGGCTTCCGCTTTCATGGTGTTACAAGCTTCTGATCTTCTGCACAACCATGTTCAGCACCTATGCGGTGCTGCGCCTGCTTGCCCGGATTGTCAGAAATCCGTTCTGCGCCGTCGCGCTGAGCACGGCATTCTGCTTTTCCAGTTACCGGATCACCGATGTCTATGTCCGCGGAGCAGTCGGTGAGATGATGGCCATCGGCTTTCTGGCGGTCGTCATAACAGGACTCCGGGATCTTCTGGAATCCGATGATGCACATGGCGGATGGCTGCTGTATACAGGTCTTTGCGGACTGATCTTCTCTCATAATCTGACCTTCCTGTTCGGTGCCGTATCGGTGGTTCTGATCACGGCTGCCTATATTGACCGGATCAGTGCGAAGGTATTCCGCGCCGGCGTTTCTGCGGCGCTTGGGACATTTCTTACCACCGCCTGGTTTACCCTGCCGATGATGGAACAGCTGCACAGTCAGGAATTCATCCTGCATTATTATGCAGGGTCCTCTCAGCTGGAACGATATGCGATGCCGCTGTGGAAGTATTTTGCCGAGCAGACCGTATTCGGCTACGGGGAAAACGATATTGCAAGAGACAGGCAGATGATCGTAAACATCGGTCTTGCCGTAACCGCGCTCTCCCTGTTGTATCCCTTCACCGTTCTTAAGACACGGAAATCAAAGCCTGCCCGGTTTGAAACCGTGGCCTGGGTGCTCGGTATGGTCTGTCTGATTCTGCCGTGGGATTGGTTTCCGTGGGCTTCCTTTTCTGCCCTTCGCGTCCTGCAGTTTCCGTGGCGTCTGATGACTCCGGCACTGATTCTGTTACTGCCGGCAGCTGCGGTTACCGCAGACCGGCTGTTTCACCATAAGCAGATTCCGGCGATCATCTTCACCGCACTTCTGCTCTGTGAAGGAATCTGGCATCTCATCCCGGCATTTGACCGTCCGTTCGGCATCACCTCGGATACGACATGGCAGATGATCACCTCCGGTGAACTGATCGATCCGTATTATTCCGCCACCTATATGCGGGTTGAACTCGCAGGCGGCGACTATCTTCCGATTGATTCCCCGGATTTCAGGACGGAAGTCCCTGCCGTGCGTGATGCATACGGCAGTCCGCTCGATGCGTCCATGGTCCGAAACGGCGCGGTGCTTACCGTCTCCCTCAATGAAGTTCCGGAAGACGGTATTCTGGAACTGCCGCTTACGTTCTATAAGGGTTATGCATGTACGGTAAACGGGATTGAAGTCCCGGTTCAGGCATCGGACCGTGCCCTCGTCCGGATTCAGTCACAGGAACCCGGAACAATCCGGGTATGGTACCGGGGTACTGTACTGCGCCGGATCTGTATTCCCCTGTCCCTGCTTGCCGCAGCCGGGATACTGTTTCTGTATATTAAAAAACGGCCTTCAAATGACCGTCCTTCTGAATACTGATTCTGCGGATTAACGGCGGAAACGGATCCGTTCCCCCGCCCGCATGGATTTGATGCCGGGAGCCATGTCTTCTGTGACGAGCTGTTCCTGCCCTGCATCAACCAGGACGACTGCGCCCTGTTCGATCTGACGGACGATGACGCCTTCCGCTTCCGAACTCTCCATCGGCATGGATCGGACACCGCCGTTCACAAGACCGAGATCGAAGTCTCCGAGCAGATTCGGCCGGTTCTCGATCACCGGAACGGGCTTATGAAACAGTTCATAATAAAGCTGGTTTTTCTGCGTTGTCTCCCGCGAAAAATCAGCTGATTCAAGTAACTTTTCGAGGTCTTTCATAGTTGGGTTTTCCTTTTTACACTTCTATATACGTTTGGATTCGGCATTATCCACACATACTCCGCAATAATGTATAAACAGGTATCTGTCCATTATCCGTTTTTGTGTCACACGCAAGATATTATATAATAAAAAATAAGATGGGGAAGAATATGAACAGTAATGAACAGAAACCTGCGTTCGAACAGGTATATCTCGACAATTACAGCTACATATACAACTACGTTTACATGCGCCTTCTGCACCGGGAAAATACGGAGGATATTGTCAGTTCCGTATTCACCAAGGCGATGACGCATTATGACAGTTACAACAGCAGTCTCTCCAGCATCCGCACATGGCTGTGCAATATTGCGCGCAATACGGTGACGGATTTTTTCCGTCTCAAGCGCAATCAGACGCAAGTGGATATCGATGACATCGTCGAACCGGGTGTGGAAGATGAATATAATCTGCTTACCGATGCGATCAACCAGAAGCTTTTCAAGATCCTTTCGCACCTTCCCGACAGCGACCGCGAGTTTCTCGCCCTTCGCTACAACAAGGAGCTTTCCAATGAGGAAATCGGTAAGATTCTGAATATTTCACCGAAAGCCGTATCCGAACGTTACCGCCGGCTGCTTGCCAAGTGCCGTTCGATTGCGGAAGAATACCACATCACTGAGGAGGATCTATGAGCGAACAGAAATCCCTTTTTCGTGAGAAAAGCCTTGAACAGTTTTCCAGTCCGGAACAGCTGAATGATTATATCCGTGTCGCGAACCCGAGTGTTTTTATTGTGCTGGGTGCGGTCATCGCATTTCTGATCGGTGTCGTGATCTGGAGTATCAACGGAACCATTGACAGCCATGTGGAAGTCAGCGCGGTTTCCAATAACGGAATTCTCACCGCATATGTGCCTGAGAAAGATGCGGCGGACCTCACCGAGCAGAGTACGATTGCCATCAACGGAACCGAGTATAAGATCAGTGCCGTCTCCAACGTGATGCGCGCGGCCGATGTGATGGATGAACAGCGGCTTGCGGTATACGATCTGAATCCGAACGATATGGTTTACGCGGTTTCCGCAGAGACAACACTGGCGGACGGATCCTATAAAGCCCGCGTGATCATGGCGAAACTGCGGCCTTCCGAGCTGATTCTGAACTGAGGAGACAAGATGCCGTCCACAAACAGAAAAATCAAACAGCCGATCACAAAAGGCATCGCAAAGGTCCCTGTCATCATGCAGCTGGAAGCGCTGGAATGCGGCGCTGCCTGCCTTACCATGATTCTTGCGTATTACGATAAATGGATTCCCCTGGAAAAAGTACGGCAGGACTGCGGTGTATCGCGTGATGGCTCCAATGCGCTGAATATCCTGAAGGCTGCCCGTTCCTACGGTCTTGAAGCCAACGGCTACCGTTTTGAACTGGAAAGCATCCAGAAGGAAGGTCTTTTCCCGTGCATCATTCACTGGAATTTTAATCATTTTGTCGTTCTGAACGGATTCACCCGAAAGAAGGAAGCTGTCCTGAACGATCCTGCCCGCGGAACCGTGAAAGTCCCGCCGGAAGAATTCGACCGCTGCTTTACCGGTATCACGCTCTGCTTTGAACCGTCGGAATCCTTCGTTCCGGAAGGAAAACCGGCAAGTACGCTTTCCTATGTTGCAAAGCGCCTGCAGAACTCCCGGACCGCGGTCGTATTTGTCGTGCTGACAACGATCATCGCATCCCTGTTTGATCTGATTCAGCCGGCGTTCTCCAAGGTATTTGTCGACTACCTCCTGCAGGGAAAGAATCTTTCCTGGGCAGTCCCGTTCCTGGCGATGCTGGCGGCATTCTCTCTTCTGCAGCTGCTGGTTCAGTGGATCAGTACCATCTACTCGCTTAAAATCAACGGCAAGCTCGATGCGGTCGGAACGACCACCTATATCTGGAAGGTTCTGCAGCTGCCGATCAACTTCTTCTCACAGCGTATGGCCGGTGATATTCAGTCCCGGATGTCGAGCAATACGGAAATCGCCTCCACCCTCGTGCAGACGATGGCGCCGTTACTGCTCAATGCGGTCATGATGTTTGTCTATCTCGGCATTATGATTCATTACAGTCCCCTTCTGACATCGATCGGTCTGCTTTCCATCATCATCAACCTTGGACTAGCAAACATCATTTCAAAGAAACGCGTCAATCTCACACGGGTTGCCATGCGCGATCAGGGAAAGCTCGCCGGCGCAACCGCCTCCGGTATTCAGATGATTGAAACCATCAAGGCGACCGGTGCGGAAAACGGCTTCTTCGGACGCTGGAGCGGTTATCAGGCAAGTGTCAACCGGGCATCCGTGGATTTTGCCCGTCTGAACAGCCTGCTCGGAACCGTACCTGCCCTGGTGCGTGCCGTGCTGAACAATGTCATTCTCATTCTCGGTGTCTACCTCACCATGAAAGGTCAGTTCACCGCCGGTACGATCATGCTGTTTCAGGGATATCTCTCCCGGTTTGAAGCCCCGGCACAGTCCCTGATTTCTGCCGGTCAGACCATTCAGGAAATGCGCACCAGCATTGAACGCGTGGAAGATGTCATGGCATATGAGACCGACCCTGCATTCAATACCCCGGCAGATACCGATGACGATACACAGTATCAGAAGCTTTCCGGTGCGGTCGAAGTAAACAATGTCACCTTCGGCTATTCCCCGCTTGCGGCTCCGCTGATCAAAAACTTTTCGCTGTCCCTGAAACCGGGCTCCCGCGTTGCGCTTGTCGGTACCTCAGGCTGCGGAAAGAGCACGATCGCAAAGCTGATCAGCGGCCTGTATCAGCCCTGGGAAGGCACCGTTACCTTTGACGGAAAGACCCAGCAGGAAATCAACCGCAGCGTCTTCACCGGATCCCTTGCGGTCGTTGACCAGGATATCATCCTCTTTGAGGACACCATCGCAAACAACATCAAGATGTGGGATAACTCCATCGAAGATTTTGAAATGATTCTTGCGGCGAAGGACGCACAGATCCATGAGGATATCGTCTCCCGTCCGAACGGTTACCGGCACGTGCTGGTTGAAGGCGGCAGCGACTTCTCCGGCGGTCAGCGCCAGCGGATTGAAATTGCCCGCGTCCTTGCGCAGGATCCGCGCATCATCATTCTTGATGAAGCCACCTCCGCCCTTGATGCCCGGACAGAATATGAAGTCGTCAATGCAATCGTTGCGCGCGGCATCACATGCATCGTCGTTGCACATCGCCTTTCCACGATCCGCGACTGCGATGAGATCATCGTCCTGGATCAGGGCAATGTAGTCGACCGCGGCACGCATGAATATCTCTACAAAAACTGCGAGCTTTACAAGCAGCTCGTGACAAATCAATAGGTGAACTATGGGCTGGTTTGAAGAACAGATCAAGCAACGTCAGATCAGTGATGAACGGGCGTTCAGTGAGACATTTTCCAGAATCGCAGCGTCTGTCACCGGTGACCGATCCTATATCAGTCAGCTGGATGACGCCGGACAGGCAAAGTCTGCGATGGAACAGATCCTCCGGTGGTACCACATTACTCCGAAGGACGTTCCGGATCAGATTACCGATCTGAATGAACAGATCGAGTATTTAACGCGGCCGAACGGCATTATGCGGCGGGAAGTGGAACTCACCGGACCATGGTGGCGTGACGCAATCGGTCCAATGCTGGGATTTCTGAAAGACGGAAATGTTCCGGTTGCCCTTCTGCCCGGAAAGCTATACGGATACAGCTTCCAGGATCCGAAAACCGGGAAAACGATCCATCTGGACAAGAGTTCGGCAGAACTGCTTCTCCATCGCGGCGTATGTTTCTATAAGCCGTTCCCGCTCAAGTCCATGACCGTACGGGATCTGCTGGTCTATACATGGTCGACCCGTTCCCTGTCGGACAACACCGCCTACCTCGGACTGCTCGCAATCGCCTCCGGGCTCGGCGTGATTGCGACCAGGGCAAGTTACCTTCTGATGGGAAAGATCCTGAACAGCGGCAACATGAATGCCCTTGTCGGCATTGCGGCCTTCCTCATCGGTCTTTCGATCTGTCAGACACTGAACTCCGTCACGACGTCGATCATCTCGGAGCGGATCCGCACCCGTCAGGACATTCAGGTCCGGGCAGCAGTCATGATGCGTATCCTTTCCCTGCCGGCATCCTTCTTCAAGAAGTACAGTTCCGGTGAACTCGCAAGCCGCAGCGGCTATATTCAGGCGCTGCTGGATATGATCTTCTCAAGTGCATACGGCGCGATCCTGAATTCCCTGTTCTCGCTGATCTATATCACACAGATTCTCCATTACGCCCCGTCGCTTCTGATTCCTGCGGCACTCGTCATTCTTGCGAGCATCGTCGTCTATATCCTGACCACACTTACACAGCTTCAGATCTCCCGGGAACGGATGAAGCTGAGCGCCAGGGAAAGCGGCATGAGCTTTGCGATGATCAGCGGCATCCAGAAGATCCGTCTCTCCGGTTCGGAAAAGCGTTTCTTCTCCCGCTGGGGAAATCTGTATTCCGAAGTCCTCGGACTTACCTATAACCCGCCGATGTTCCTGAAGAGCAGCTCTGTCATCTCCTCCGCTATCGGACTGGTCGGAACCCTGCTCATCTACCGTGCGGCGATTGCCCATCACATCTCCTATCAGGAGTACTTCGCATTCAATACCGCCTACGGCATGGTATTCAGTGCATTCATGGGCATTACCGGTATCGCGGCTTCCCTTGCGGGAATCCAGCCGATTATCGAAATGATCGACCCGATTCTGAAGGAAGAACCGGAAACCAGTGAAGGAAGAGAATATCTCAGTTCCCTGAGCGGGGCCATCGAAGTCACCAACCTCTCCTTCCGGTATGAGGCAAACAGTCCGTATGTCCTGCGGGATCTCTCGTTCAAGGTCCGGGCCGGTCAGTACATCGCAATCGTCGGAAAGAGCGGCTGCGGAAAGAGCACTCTTGTACGCCTTCTGCTTGGTTTTGAAAAGCCGGTGAGCGGCGGTATCTTCTATGACGGCAAGGACATCGCAACGATCGATATGAAATCCCTGCGTCAGAAGATCGGCACCGTCACACAGGACGGCAGGCTCTTCTCCGGCAGTATCTACGAAAACATCGTCATCTCCGCACCTTGGCTTTCCATGGATGATGCGTGGGAAGCAGCGGAAATCGCCGGACTCGGCGATGATATCCGCCGCCTGCCGATGGGCATGCATACCGTGATTTCGGAGGGATCCGGCGGATTCTCCGGCGGTCAGAAACAGCGGATGATGATTGCCCGTGCCATTGCGCCGAAACCGAAGATCCTCATCTTTGATGAAGCGACATCGGCACTCGACAACATCACGCAGAAGAAAGTCATTGAAGCCCTCGATGCACTGAAGTGCACGCGTATCATGATTGCCCATCGTCTCAGCACGATCAAGCACTGCGACCGCATCATCGTACTCGACGGCGGAAAGATCATCGAAGACGGCACGTACGAACAGCTCATCGCAAAGAACGGCTTCTTCGCCGATCTCGTATCCCGTCAGATGATTGACGAGGACAGTGAATAAACAGAGCTTATCCAGAATAAAAAACGGGGAGTCACCGAAGTGATTCCCCGTTTTCATTTGTGTTGATCTTATGCACGAAGCTGTGCGTTGAGCTTGGAGCGGAGACCTTCGAGAATGGCGGAATGCACGGTGCTTACTTCCTCTTCCTTCAGCGTATGGTCTGCGGCCTGATAGGTAATGCGGAGTGCGATGGACTTGAAGCCTTCTCCGATATGTTCGCCCTCGTAGATGTCAAATACATCACAGTTGCGGACCAGACGTTTTCCTTCCTTGCGGATGACATCAAGGATCTGCTTTGCGGTTGTATCACGGCTTACCACCAGTGCGATATCACGGTTGACTGCCGGATAGCGGTCCAGTGCCTCAAACTTGACGCGGGACTTCTTGCCGTCAAACAGCGGATCAATGATCAGCTCTGCATACACGCCCTGTTTCAGATCAAATGCATGCAGAAGATCGGGATGCACGTCACCGAAGACACCGAGCTTTGTGGAGTCGATCCAGAGCTCTGCGCTGCGGTACGGATGGAAGTGTTCAATATCTGTCTTGTTCGGCTTTACCTGAATGCGCGCTTCCGTATAGCCGACTTTCTTCAGCCAGTCGGTGAGGATTCCCTTCAGTGTATAGAAGTCACCCTTCACATTGAAACGATGCAGGTCATCCTTCATGATCGAGCCATCCAGGAATACGGCAAGCCGCTCCTGTTCGACACCCTTTCCGTATACCTTGGAAATCTCATAGTAGCCGGCATCGGTATTGGAGTGTGCTTCATTGTATTTGATCACTTCAAGCACCGAACCGATCAGCGAAGTACGGACATAGCGTCTTGCCTCACTCATCGGCATTGCCAGTTCCACCGGTTCCCCGGCCGGCTCGTATGCGCACTTCAGCATATCGTCGCCGACAAGCGTATAGCTGACGATCTCATGAAGTCCGAAGCCGCTGAGCAGCTTCCGTGTTTCTCTGCGCAGAGACTGTGCCGGAGTCAGTTTTCCGACGGTTGTCTCCATGACCGGAAGCGTTGATGCGAGGTTGTCGAATCCGATCAGACGGATGACTTCCTCATCAATATCCGCATCCCGTTCAATATCCGTACGGTAGCTCGGGATATGGCTGACGATCGTATCGCCGTTTACTTCCGGATGGAAGTCGAGGCGTTCGAGTACATCCTTTACCTGATTCATCGTGAATTCCGTGCCGAGCAGGGAGTTGCAGTGGGTCAGTGTTTCAGTAACCGTCACCGGGTTGTATACTTCTTCTCCGGCGATTTCTGTTTCTTCAAATCCGGACGCATCCGCATATTCTTTCAGAAGCTGAACGGAACGATCCACGCCCTTGCGGCAGGAAAGCGGTTCGACACCCTTTGTAAAGTGCTGTGCCGCCTCCGTGATGAGATTCAGACGGATCGAGGTGCGGCGGACGCTTGCCTGATCGAAATGAGCAGCTTCGATGACAATGCCTTTGGTATTCTCATCGATCTTGGATTCCTCACCGCCCATGATGCCGGCAACACCGGTGGCTTCTCCGCCGGTGGTAATGAGGATATCCCCTTTCTGGATATTGAATTCCACACCGTCAAGGGCAGTGATTACGGTATCCACATCATCCACAACCGTGATCTCATGGTGCGGAAGTTTTGCCAGATCATAGTAATGAAGCGGCTGTCCGGTCTCCAGCATGACGAAGTTACTGATATCGACAACGTTGTTAATAGAGTTCATGCCGGCCGCATGGAGATAATTGACCATCCATTTCGGACTCGGTCCGACCTTTACATGATTGACGACCTTTCCGAAGAAGACCGGGCACTTTTCCGTCTTTGACGCAAATTTAAACGTTCCCTTTTCACCGACATCACTCTTTCCGGCATAATCCGGCCAGGTGACCTTGCGGTTGAGAATTGCGCCGACTTCCTTGGCCATGTTCCACATGGAGGAACAGTCTGCCCGGTTCGGGGTCAGGGATACATCCAGTACGGTGTCATCGAGGCCGAGGTATTCAAATACCTTCGTTTCGCCGACCGGCGCATCTGCCGGAAGTTCTTCGATTCCGTCGATCTGATCCTGGCGCAGCGACTTTTTATCGACGCCAAGTTCGAACAGTGCGCACAGCATGCCGTTGCTTTCATAGCCGCGGACCGGACGGGCCTGAATGGTTCCGCCCGGAAGCACAGCACCCGGAAGCGCCGTGATCACTTTCAGTCCGGTGCGCACATTCGGTGCGCCGCAGACGATCTTATGAAGATTCTCTTCCCCTTCACCCGTGCGGACAACCGTCGCATGCAGGTGGGTGCCGGGAATTTCCTCGCAGGACATCACTTCACCGATGATGAGGTTCGTGCCCTGTGCCATCGGCTCAATGCCTTCCACTTCCAGTCCGGCAGTGGTCATTTTCTCAGCCAGTTCTTCCGGTGTCACACCCGAAAGATCCACATATTCACTCAGCCATTTATAACTTAAACGCATGATGCACCTCCTCAGTCAAACCGGTCGAACATCTTCAGGAACCGAAGATCGTTCATATAGAAATTACGGATATCATCGATGCCGTATTTCAGCATCGCAACACGCTCAAGACCGACACCGAACGCAAAGCCGCTGCATTTTTCCGGATCGAAGCCGTTCATCTCAAGCACATGTGGATGAACCATGCCGGCGCCGAGAATCTCGATCCAGCCGGAGCCCTTGCAGACGCTGCATCCTTTTCCGTTACAGAACGGGCAGGAAACATCGACTTCAACGGACGGTTCCGTGAACGGGAAGTAGCTCGGACGGAAGCGGACCTTGCGGCCTTCTCCGAACATGGTGTTTGCCATGTATTCCAGCGTTCCCTTAAGGTCAGCCAGTGTAATATGTTCACCGACGACCAGGCCTTCGCACTGCATGAACTGATGGCTGTGCGTCGCATCATCATCGTCTCTGCGGTATACCTTGCCCGGGCAGATCAGTTTGATGGGCAGACCGCCCTTTGCCTTTTCAAGCTCGCGCATCTGCATCGCTGTAGTATGCGTTCTTAACAGTGTGCGCGGATCGATGTAGAAGGTATCCTGCATGTCGCGTGCCGGATGATCCTGGGGAATATTGGCAAGCTCAAAGTTGTAATAATCGTCTTCCACTTCCGGACCTTCGGCAATCTTGTATCCCATGCCGACGAAGAGCGATTCAAGTTCCTGCTGGATCATGATCAGCGGATGCGTTGTACCGGCTTCCAGTTTGGTGCCGGGAAGCGTGATATCGATTGCCTCGGCGGCCATTCTTGTTTTCTGAACCGCTTCCTTCAGCGCAGCCTGACGTGCTTCAAGCTGTTCGCTGACGGCTGTCTTCAATCCGTTGACCTTCTGTCCGAATGCAGGCTTCTCCTCCTTGGGAAGATCCTTCATTTTTGTCATGAGTGCCTGGATGCTGCCCTTCTTGCCGAGATACTGGATCCGTACGGCATTGAGCGCTTCCGGGGTGTCCGCCGCATCGATTGCGGCAAGTGCTTCCTGTAATACCTGTTCGATCTGCTCAATCATAGTTTGCCTCCAAAAAAAACACGTTCCTGTCAAACCCAGGAACGCTGATCACGCGGTACCATCCTGATTTATATGCATCATGAATGCATATAC
>JAFOLE010000191.1 GCA_017419465.1 Solobacterium sp.
CCGTATGACAATGGCGCAGGCGGACCAGCTGGAATACTATCTGTACAAGGTGCCGGGAATCACCGATGCGTCGGTCAATGACCGTACCGCAAATGCGGTGATCCGGTATGAAGGAAGCCGCGAAGATGTGATTCTCGCACTCGCGGCCTTTGATTATGAAACGGCAGAGGAAGCCCCGGAGGAATCCGGCAGAGCCATCCTGCATGAATACGAGGAACATCTCGCATTTCATGTGCTGAAGCGTGTCTTCGTACGTCTGCTGGTTCCGATGCCGATCCGCCATGCATTAATGCCGCTGAAGGCGATCCGGTACATTGCGCCGGGCGTAAGGAGCCTGCTGAGCGGGAAGGTCGATGTGTCGGTACTGGATGCGACAAGCATTGCGGTATCTCTTCTGCGGAAGGACTATGATACACCGTCTTCCATCATGTTTCTGCTTGGCCTGAGTGAAATCCTCGAAGAGTGGACGCATAAGAAATCCGTGGATGACCTGGCGCGCTCCATGGCGCTCAATGTCGATAAGGTCTGGCTTGTGACGGATGACGGCACGGAACTGCTCGTACCGGTACAGGAAGTGGAAAGCGGGGAAAAGATCCGCGTACGGACCGGAAGTGTGATTCCGCTTGACGGTATTGTCGTGTCCGGCGATGCGGCAGTCAATCAGTCTTCCCTGACCGGCGAATCTTTGCCTGTATCAAAGTCCGAGGGGGCATATGTCTATGCCGGAACCGTGCTGGAAGAAGGCGACATTGTCATTGAGGTAAAGAGCGCTTCGGGTACCGGACGGTATGACCGCATCGTACAGATGATTGAAGAATCACAGAAACTGGAAAGCGAAAGTGAAGTAAAGGCAAAACTGCTTGCGGACAAACTCGTGCCGTACAGTCTTGCCGGTACTGCACTTACGTGGCTGCTGACGCGCAACGCAACACGGGCGGTGGCAGTCCTGATGGTGGACTACAGCTGTGCATTGAAGTTGTGCATGCCCATAACCGTGCTCTCTGCGATGCGGCAGGCAAGTGCGGCAGGAATCCGCGTCAAGGGCGGAAAGTTCCTCGATGCGGTTGCCGGCGCAAACACCATTGTCTTTGACAAGACCGGTACGCTTACCGCAAGCACACCGCGGGTCGCAAAGATCGTGACGTTCGGCGATAACGATGAGACGGAGATGCTGCGGCTGGCCGCGTGCCTTGAAGAACACTTTCCGCACTCCATTGCCAATGCGGTCGTGGAGGAAGCTGCCCGTCGCGGAATCCAGCATGATGAAATGCATTCCAAGGTGGAATATGTCGTTGCGCATGGGATTGTCAGCCATGTCGGACGCAGAAGGGTGCTGATCGGCAGTTATCACTTTGTATTTGAAGATGAGAAATGCCGGGTTCCAAAAGACGAGGTCGATAAGTTCAATGGGATCGAAGATGAATACTCCCACCTGTATCTTTCCATCGGAAAGAAACTGGCGGCTGTTATCTGCATTGAAGATCCGATCCGCGAAGAATCAAGACGCGTGATCCAGCAGCTCAATGAACTTGGAATCGATACGGTGATGATGACCGGTGACAGCGACCGCACCGCACGTGCGGTGGCAGACCGGCTCGGTATCCAGCGGATGTATTCCGAAGTACTTCCCGAAGACAAGGCACAGTTTGTCCGGGACGAAAAGAGCAGGGGACGCAAAGTACTCATGATCGGCGATGGGGTCAATGATACGCCGGCGCTGGCCGATGCCGATGCGGCGATTGCCGTCAGCAACGGCGCGGCCATTGCCCGCGAGATTGCGGATATCACGATTACGGAAGAGAATCTTGAAAAACTTCTGGAACTGCGGGAAATTGCCGTGGCGACACAGGAGAGGATTCGCTTCAATTACCGCATGATCATTTCCGTAAATACGGCA
>JAFOLE010000192.1 GCA_017419465.1 Solobacterium sp.
ATACCGCGCCTTGCCTTCAACGTAAGAACCCGGGTGACCGCTTCATTCAGACGTTCTTCACTGATCCGGTCCCCGACCAGCCCGGCAAGCGTTTCCGCATACTGATCAAGACTGGTCTGTGCAGCCGCATCGGTAACCTCCATCGGCATAAGCAGCACATCCACACCGGCATTCAATGCGAGCACAGCCGCATCAATCGGATCGAAGTGCTGGGTGAGTGCGCCCATCATCATACTGTCGGTGGTCACAACCCCGTCAAAGCCAAGGTCGTCCCGCAGAATATCCTGAATCAGGGTTTTGCTAAGGGTTGCCGGAAGTGTAATCTCACTGCCGTCTAGCTTTGAAATATAGGTTTCGGTTTCCACATTCGGATAACAGATATGTGCGGTCATAATCATATCCGCATTTCCCTTGACAAGCGAGGCAAACGGGATCAGATCACTGTTCTGCAGTTCCTCAATGGTCATATTTGAAACCGGAAGTCCGGTATGGCTGTCCGTTGCGACATTGCCATGACCGGGATAGTGTTTTCCGCATGCAGCAATACCGTTTTCCATCAGGCTGCCTGCGAAGGCTGACGCAAAGGATGCGGCCGCCAGCGGGTCATCCGAAAACGAACGGATTCCGATGATCGGGTTGGCCGGTTCGCTGTTTACATCTGCGTCCGGCGCAAAGTCGGTATTGAAGCCCATCGCCGCAAGTTCCGTTGCCAGAATGGAAGCTGCCGAAGACGCAAGCCGCGTCTGTCCGGACGCACCAAGCGCCATGTTTCCCGGCGTATCGGTTACACCGGTTCCCCGCAGAATATAACCGCCCTCCTGATCTACAGAGGTAAGCAGCGGTATTCCGTTATTCTGTACCGCGGCTGCCTGCAGATCATAGTTCAGTGCCGTGGTCTGCGCGATATCTGCCATGTTCTCATCAAACAGAATGATTCCGCCGTACTGATGGTTCGCAAACATCGCCTCCATTTCCGGATTCATTTCCAGAAACGGCGCGCCGTTATAGGAATGCATACTGAGAATAAACAGCTGCTCGATCTTTTCCTTTGTGGTAAGGTCTTCTGCGATCGCGATTGCCCGCTGTTCATTCGGATCGATTTCCGGTTCCGGCGGTGCCGTATCCTGGGCAGGATCGATGATCACATCTTCTTCCTTTGGTTCCGTCTTACTGCCGCACCCGACAAGGCACATTACCGCAAGCAGTCCGGCCAGTATCTCTTTATAATTCATTCGAAGCTCTCTCTTTCCGATCAGAGTATGCCAAGCGCCGCAAGCGCTCCGGCTACTCCGTTGTCATCAATATCATCCGCCACATAATCTGCGATGGCTTTCAGTTCTTCCGTACTGTTTCCCATCGCAACTCCGATTCCAGCGGTTTCCAGCATCGTGCTGTCATTCATTGCGTCTCCAAACGCAGCGGTCTCCGTGCGGTCAATTCCGTAACGCTCCATCCATGCCTGCATTCCCTTTTCCTTGCCGGCATCCTCATGAAATACATCGATCGCATCATGCGCATTCCATCGTGTGCATTTCACATGGCGCAGCTGCGCTTCCAGCGGTTCAAACGCCTGGATTCCAAACGGAATAAACATGTATACCGGATGCGTCAGAATGCGGTCCATCGGCATCACCGGCGGTACCGGTGTATGGATCATCGCCTGCGAGCGGATGACCGTCTCATTGACCGAAGAAACATAGTTTTCCGTCTCTTCCAGAAATTGTATCGGAAGATTATTTTTCTGAAGGAACGCATAGACCGTTTCAATATCTCCGCGGTCAATCGGATGACTGTCAAAGATGCCTTCCGCATCATATGAGCAGGCTCCGTTCAGCGTGATATACGCATCGAATTCAATGCCGTGCATCGGCTCAAGCTGCGCCAGTTCACTGACATGCCTGCCGGTGGAAAGAATCGTCTTAATTCCTTTTTTCCGCAGATCCTCCAGCGCCTGTTTTGCGGAGGCCGGTACAACACCGCTGTTATGTGACAACAGTGTGCCGTCACAGTCGAAAAATACTGCTTTGATCATCCGGATTTTCTCCAAAAAAGCCATGGTCGACCATGGCTTGTTCAATACACTCGTTCAACCTTGTCGGTTCCGCACATGCGAAAGAATTCTTCAAAATCCTCCTGCGAAGAAAGCTTCATGACTTCAATGAATTCTCCGGTCGCATGGTCCCGGTATCCGCCGGTCTGTTCGCCGGTACAGATACTGCATCGGATCTGCGGTGTCCGGTTCGTAAGGTCCAGCTTCTTCGTTTCCTTTTTTCTGCGAAACGGATTATTCACTTTCTTCTGCCAGTTCCTGTTCGATCAGATCACGAAGTGCAATCAGTTCATCTCTGCTGAGCGAGATGCCCTTTCCCATCCGCTCATGTTCGGTTCCGGTCCAGGTGCGGATGTCATACTTCGGTTCCGCATCATTCCAGGAGATCATATTGAGCTCCTTGTGCCAGCCGCGTGTTTCGCCGCCGTTCAGCGAACCGATTTCCTTTGTCACTTCAAATTTAAAATCAGGCATAATTCCAATCCCCTTTAGTTTATATATTATATTAATAACATATGTTGTTCGGTATTACATCAAAAATATGCCAAATCATCACATGACACGGACTTTATTCTTCATTGAGAACTCTTCATCGCTCTGTGCAAGATAGATGATACCCTCAATCAGGCCGATCATTGCCGGAATACAGGTCCACGAAAACAGCAGCATCAAAATCCCCTCAGTGATCTTGCCGAGGTAGAATTTGTGAATGCCGAAGCCGCCGAACAGGATTGCGAGCACGCCTGCCGCAACCTTGGAGCGCACAGGCCAGTATTCATCCTGGAAGTATTCCACGCCGCTGCGTTCATAGGTATAGGAGTTGCGGGGATCCCGCTGCTCTTTTTTATAGTCATAGGTATGACGGCGGTATTCCTCATACGGATCGGAATGCACTTCCTCCACATGAATCGGTTCCTGTTCCACCTCTTTGAACTGAACATTTCCGGAAGTACGGGCATGTTCTTTCCGTAAGAGATCAACATCAACCGGCTCATCCGTGAGCTTTACACCGCAGCTCGGGCAGAACAGGTCCGAGTTTTTTACAGGTTCATTACAGTTGGGACAATAGTACGCCATTTCCGAGTTCCCCCTTTCGTCGTAATGTTCCGGTTATTCGCCGAGTTTTTTACCGCAGGACGGGCAGAATGCCTCATCCCCGTTCAGCTGTTTGCCGCAGGACGGGCATACCGTCGGGGCGGCTGTAAACGGAACTTCTTCCGGTTCTTCAAACTTCGTGCCGCAGCGCGCACAGAATGCGGCCTCCGCATTGTTTTCCTTTCCGCATACCGGGCAGAGTTTCTTTCCCTCTCCCATACTGCGTTCTGTTTCCTGCGGCGCCTCACCAAGATAACGGCCGATAAAGTCAAAGATTTCATTCGGCAGTGTGATCTGACGCAGCGCACCGAGACCGGATGTGATCAGAAGCGGAGAAAACAGAATCGAACCGACCGCTGCGATTCCGAGCTTTTCAACCCACTGTCCGGTTCCGATTTCGACAATGAGATCACCGCTCATCGGAATCAGATTGATCGTAACTGCCGCATCAAGACCGATATAACGGGTCCATTCCGCATTCGCATCCCCTTTGCACTGAACGGTATAACCGTTTCTTGTGCGCATGGTCTGCGTGATCATATTTTTTCTTGTATCAAGAAATTCCGAAAGCGCATATGCGACATTCTGCACGGAAGTATTTCCGAGGCGATAGGTTTTGCTTAAGTCTTTTCCGAATTCCATAGTCCACCTCCTATAGTGATTTCTTTCACATTACAAATTATTTTACATTGTTTATGTCCGGAATGGAACTGCCCTATATCTGCATGGCTGCTTCATACGCCCGCCAGATGACCGAGCGCAGATTGCCGACCTTGAAGCAGTCACCGACAAGATGCACGCGTCCGCCATTTTTTGCGAGCGGTGTCGGAATATATCCGGCCGAGCTGATTACCGAATCACACGGGATCCGTGTCTTCACGCCATCCTTGTCCTTGATGACGATTCCCTCATCATTGACTTCCGCAAGCTTCTGGGAAAGATAGACCGGGACCTTCTTCCAGGCAAAGTATTCCCTGAGATAGGACGAGTTGGCAAGGCAGACGCCATGCTGGGCAATCAGGTCATCCTTCATTTCGACAATGATCGGCTCATGTCCCTTGAGATACAGTTCATAGGCAATCTCACAGCCGGTGAGTCCACCGCCGATGACCGCGACCCGATGTCCGACTTCCGCGCCGTTAAGATATTCACAGGCTTCGATCATCTTCTCATAGCCCGGCACATTGCGAAGATACCGCGGTGCGCTTCCGGTTGCCACAATCACCGGCAGTTCCGGGAATTCTTCAATGCTGGCGATCCGGCTGTTCAGATGCACTTCAATGCCGAGCACTTCCATCTGCCTGCGGTACCAGGAAAGCAGATCCCGGAGTTTTCCCTTATAAGATTCACTGGATGCCGGAATAAAGGTTCCGCCAAGAACATCCGATGCTTCATAGATCACCGGTTCATGACCGCGCAGCTTCAGTACACGGGCTGCCTCCATGCCACCGATGCCGCCGCCGATGACAATAACCTTCTTCGGTGTAAGCGCCGGCTTGA
>JAFOLE010000193.1 GCA_017419465.1 Solobacterium sp.
TATGCGAGCACCAAAAAGCAGAAAAAAATCCTTGCGGCATTCAAACTGAAGGAGAACAAGGTAGATGAATTATTGGAAGAGTGGAATGGGTGATCCGTTCCGCTTTTTATCACGAGTTACAAAAATCGGGAAAAGTTAAGGAGGTTACATGCATTATGGATTCGAAAAATTACAATATGTACAAATGCGGCATACTGCTTGCTTTTCATGAATTGTACCAGTACTATACACTTAAGTTAGACAAAACTAACTTAAGAATAACTGCCTGTGAGAATCAAATTCACAGGCAGGGGAGGTATATATGAATACAGTTATTACAGGGTTACTGATACCCTTTATCGGTACATCGCTTGGATCGGCTGGTGTCTTCTTCCTGCAAAAAGATCTTAACCGGAGTGTGGAACGTGCGCTGACCGGTTTTGCGGCAGGGGTCATGGTTGCGGCATCTGTCTGGAGCCTGATTGTGCCGGCAATTGAGCAGTCATCAGGCCTGGGCCGTCTGGCGTTTCTGCCGGCATTCATCGGGTTCTGGATTGGAATACTGTTTCTGCTGTTTCTGGATCATGTGATCCCGCACCTGCATTATGCGATCAATCAGACCGAAGGACCGAAAAGCCGTCTGTCCCGCACGGTAATGATGGTGCTTGCGGTCACGCTGCACAATATTCCGGAAGGCATGGCGGTCGGCGTGGTTTATGCAGGACTGCTGTCCGGCTCATCTCATATCACTGCCGGCGGTGCCCTGGCACTCGCCCTTGGAATTGCGATTCAGAACTTTCCGGAGGGTGCCATTATTTCAATGCCTTTATATGCGGAAGGGACAGGCAGGAGGAAATCCTTCTGGCTTGGTGTGCTGTCCGGTGCTGTGGAACCGATCTTCGGAGCACTGACGGTTGTGGCGGCAGCGCAGATCGTACCGGCAATGCCTTATCTGCTTTCCTTTGCGGGAGGTGCCATGCTGTATGTGGTGGTGGAAGAACTGATTCCGGACATGTCTGTCGGAGAACATTCCAATATCGGTGTTCTGGCATTTGCGCTCGGTTTCAGCATTATGATGGCACTGGATGTAGCACTTGGCTGAACGCATGTTAAGAAAAATGGATGTCTGATTGTTCACAGGCATCCGTTTTTTTCTGGCAATCGAACGGGATTGCTGCATGAATACTCTGTTCAGTGCAGTTCCTGTTCCAGCATATCAATCACATTGAGAACCTTCTTCCAGGTAATCTTCTGTTTCGCTTCGTTCATCAGGGCAAGATATTTAGCGTTGTCGGTATGCGTTCTTGCCATGACATAGTTGTGATAATACTGTCCGAACGCTTCATACTGGCTGATATCAACTGCCAGTTCCTGATTGGAGTATTTGTTCTGGACAGTCTTTTCATAGATCTGATAGTAGTTTCCTTCATCAAAATAATCGTTCAGGACCTCAAGCCCGTAACTGTGATTGTTATAGATAACCTCTCTGCGAATTTCTGTGAACAGCATGTAGGCATTGAAATACAGAACCACCATTGACAACAGAATCGCAGCCCGTCCGACGGGAACCCACTTACTTGTCCGTTTCATCATTCAGCCTCTCATTTACTCTTACGAGCAGCGCGGAGTCAGTCATCTCCTCCGCCTCAGCAAGATCTTCATCCGTCAGCTTCAGGTATTCTTTTGCGGCTGCGTCGAAGTCGCGCTTCACCTGTTCCGCATGCGGCATAAGACTGGTATCCTCTGCCCAGCGAAGATAATTTTTGTATTCTGATTTGAAATCGATAATATTCCGGCATGCCCGTACAAGCGGATCGGAATAATTGTCCTGGTTATACTGATAATTTGTCACATTCTCAATGAAAGAAACATAATAGCCGGCAAGATAGGCGACCCGGTTATACTCCGCATATTTCTGATAAGGGAGATTGTATTTGTCTGTGAACAGATACATCTCTGCATAATCCCCGTTTTCAAGAAACGTATCAAGTTTCCTCTGTATTTCTTCATCACCCATTCTGGATATCTGAAGCTTTTCCGCAATCTCATAACTTGCCATATGGAATGGGATCAGGATGAGATTTGCGAGCAGCAGCATCACCAGGAAGACAAGAACGCCGTATCCTTTTTTGCTTTTGCGTACTTCATCATGCACTTCATCCTGTGCTTTCTGAAACTGCTGATCCAGTGCCTCAAGTTTGCGGAGATGTTCCTGGGCTTCCGGGTTGGGAGTTCCGCAATGGGGGCAGAATGCATCATTCAATGACAGCGGCGCACCGCAGTTCTTACAGTTGACCATGCTTTACTCCTTTACATACGCTTCAAGTTCTGAAATGTTCGTGTATCCGTAACTGTCCGCGTGCTTTGCGTAGATATCCGCCAGTTCCTGTTCGGTATATCCTTTTTCCGCCATCATCTTCAGAAGGGACTGACGCATGGATTCATACTGCTCCGCATCGAGGTTCTCCATGCCGTGACCATAGGTAAAGAAGTCGGGGAAATACAGGTAATACAGAACATTCTGAAGCTCGTAAACGCTGAAGTGCGGGTAATCCATGATGTTCTGAAACCGTTCTTTCAGTACATAATTCGCATAGTTCGGCCAGCGGTGTACAACCTTGCTGTTTTCGGCATACAGCGACTTGATCGTCTGGAAGTCATTCTTTGCGTAAGCCTCATCGAGCTTTTCCAGATTCTCATCTTCCCAGAGAATCGTCTCATAGGCTTCCTGATCGTACTTGGGATCACTGTAATAATTGACTCTGGCAGTTCTGGAAAATCCAAAGGCAACTGCGATAATCACAGCGATAAATACCAGGGACCGCAGAAACGCAGAAAAAATCATCTTTCCGGTTGTCTGATTGACTTCGTCCTTCAGACCGAGCATCTGATCGACCATGCCGGCAAATGTCATCCGGAATGACCGGTAGGCACCTTTGCGGTTCATTGTGCCGCAGTACGGACATTTCTCCAGATCTTCGCTGAATACTGCACCGCAGTTTTTGCAGGTTACTTGTCTCATGAAAAAATGATATCGCGTTTTTACTTGGATGCGATAAAAAAAGATACCTGCGATTTCTCACAGGTATCATTCGATTCAGGATAATCAGTCAATCTTGACTTTGTTCCAGAGGTCGGAGAGCTTCTGAACAAGGACTTCATTAAAGCGGAATACTTCATCCTTGTCATAGCCGGTACGCGGCAGATAAGCGCCGATGCCGTCAAATTCTCCAGCGCTGAGGTCTTCGGTAACCTTCTTGTTGGAAGAAGTGTAGCCGACTGTTACAGAGTTGTCATAGGAGGAATCATACTCGAGAACGAAGTTGATGAATTCGTTCGCAAGACCCGGGCAGCCGGCATTCTTCGGAATGACCATCGCATCGCTCCAGACATTGGTTCCCTGCTTCGGCTCAATGTAATCCATGTTTTCATTTTCTGCCATGATGTATGCCGCATCACCGGAGTATACAACCGCAATGTCCTTGGGGTTGTTGTCGGACGGATATGCCATCGCATCGATGACTTCATCGGTTACATATGCCGGGTGAACAGTTTCGTGAACCTTGCGGAGCCATTCATATGCCTGCTGAATCTCGTTTTCATCGCTGGTGTTCATCGAGAAGCCAAGAGCCTTGAAGGCAACCATGAAGGAGTCTCTCTGGCTGTCATACATATAGACCTTGTCTCTGTACTTTTCATCCAGCAGGATGTCCCAGCCCTTCTGCTCGATCTCTGCAGGGTCGACGTTCTCGGTGTTGTAAACCAGACCGACAGAACCGTGGAAATAAGGAACGGTATATTCGAGGGTCGGATCATATACTTTTTCCATTTCGACCACATCCGGATCCAGCGCATCGATATTGGGGATGAGAGACTTGTCGAGCTTCTGCAGCATGTTCTCCTTGAGGAGACGCTCGATCATGTAGTCGGACGGAACCAGGATATCATAGGCACTTCCGCCCATGAGCTTGGTGTACATGATCTCGTTGGACTCGAACATGTCATAGTTGACCTTTGCGTTGTACTTCTGTTCAAAGTTGGAGATTACATCTTCTCCGATATATTCGCCCCAGTTGTAAACATTGAGGACGTTGCAGCCGTGGACGGTCTGCGCATCAACTGTCTCGGTGTCCGCAGAGGAAGAACCGGAACCGGATCCGCCGCAGGCAGCGAGTGTGAGAGCCAGTGCAGCAAGCCCGGCCTTTTTAAGCATTCTGGAGTTGTTCATTTTTCTTCTTATTCCTTTCTTTAATCATCGGCACCACATTTACGATAATCAGCACAATCGTAATGACATAAACGATAATCGCGGACAGAGCGTTGATGGTAGGATTTACGCGCTTTACATTTGCGTAAACGTAGATGGAGATATTGTTCACACCGGGACCGGTGGTAAACAGTGAGATGACGAAGTCATCGAAGGACATTGAGAAGGCAATCAGTGCGCCGGAGATAATGCCGGGCATGATCTGAGGAATAATGACTTTCCACAGTGCCTGAAGCGGGGTGCAGCCAAGATCGAGGGCTGCTTCTGCGAGGTTGGGATCCAGTGTCCGGAGCTTAGGCATGATGGACAGGATCACGTAGGGAATACAGAATGCGATGTGCGCCAGCACCATGGTGGTGAAGCCGGTACGAATTCTTAAGCTTGTGAACAGCAGCATGAATCCGATCGCAGTGACGATATCCGGATTCAGAAGCGGCAGGTTGTTGACCTGGTTGATCGCTTCCCGGAATGCTTTTCTCGATTTCGAGAGACCGATCGCGGTAACGGTTCCGACGATTGTGGAGACAACCGTTGCGATGACCGCACAGCTTGTCGTGTACCAGATGGACTCCATGATGGTGCGGTTCTTGAACATCTTCTCGTACCACTGCAGGGAGAATCCGGTGAATGTCGTCAGCGACTTGGAACTGTTGAAACTGAAGAATACGACATACAGAATCGGCAGATAGAAGAAGGCGAAGACCAGAACCAGAAAGATCTTCTCATAGGCCTTTGTTTTCTGTTCCATCAGTCCACCTCCTCGTCTGCGACCGGACGGTCAAGCTTTCTTGTAATGTACATGGAGATCAGGATGATGATCGCCATGATCAGGCTGATCGCCGAACCGAAGTTCCAGTCACCGGTCGAGATGAAGTAGTCTTCAATCAGGTTACCGATCAGGACATATTGTCCGCCACCGAGCAGCTTCGGAATGAAGAAGCTCGATACCGCAGGCAGGAATACCAGCGTGATTCCGCTGACCACACCCGACAGGGAGAGCGGCAGGATGACTCTGCGGAACGTTTCCCGGTTGTTGGCACCGAGGTCGTGTGCCGCAACGATCAGATTCGGATCAATCTTGGAAAGCGACGTATAGATCTGAAGGATCATGAACGGCAGGAAGTTATACAGCATGCCGATATAGACCTTCATCTCTCCGCTCATATCCATGTGACCGAGGATGCCTCTCCATGCATACGTACGTACAAGCATGTTGATCCAGGTCGGCAGGGTGATGAGCAGAATCATCATTGCCTGAGAATTCGGCTTGAGCTTTGCGATGATGTAGGCGCTCGGATATCCGATCAGGATGCAGAGCACGGTGGTGATCACCGCAAGCTTGAGGCTTCTCCATAAGACGCCGGGGAATACCGGATCGGAGAAGAAGCGGATAAAGTTGTCAAATGTGAACTGGAATGTCAGGACACTGTTGCCTTTGACAGTGAATGCGTACAGCACGATCATTAACATCGGCAGCACGATCATCGCAATGGCCCAGACCACATACGGATAAACCATTTTCGAAAAAGATTTCATCGCGGCTTACCCCATCTTTCTCATAACGTGGATATCTTCCGGGTCCCAGTTCAGGCTGATCTTCTGACCTTCTTCAATGCGGTCGGTGGTCTCAATCTTGAGCTCACGTCCCTGGGTGGAGAAGGTTACCTGATAATCACCCTCGGTGATGTTTTCATCATCGAAATCGTATTTGACATCCCAGATCTCAACTCTGGAGTTGTCTTCAATATTCCATGCATAGGCGTCAGCCCAGCGGATCAGATCGGTGTCGAGCGCGATGGATTCCCTGATCTCATCAGCGGTCTTGTAGAAATCGAATGCCTGAATGCCTTCGGCGTTGGATGCGTCTTCAATCGCCTGCGGCTTGACGACATTGATATTGATCGTGATCGAAGTGCCGGCATCGGTTCCGAAGGTGCAGGGATAAACACCGACTTCCTCTTTCAGTTCATACTGAACCTTTGTCAGGGATACAAATTCATCCTTGTCGTTCCATGCCTGTGCATTGGCACGGGCGATGATTTCGGATTCCTTGATTCCGGCGACGTCTTCAAGATCCATGTAGAAGCTGGAAGCACTGATCTTTTCACCGGCTTCCGGATTGGACACGTCATGGTCTGCGGTGATGTGCATTGTGACGGTCTTGGAAGTACCGGATGCGGTCTCGGCGATGACTTCGTAGTGCACGCCCTTGAAGAGCACGGATTTGACTTCGCCGTTGAGCTTGCCCTTGTTTCTCGGAACGATGTTTACATCTTCCGGACGGATTACGATGTCAACCGGCTCGTTTTCTTCAAAGCCGTAGTCGACGCATTCGTAATCGACATCATCGAAGCGGACCAGACGGTCTTTGACCATGATGCCGTCGATGATATTGGAGTCACCGATGAAGCGTGCGCAGTATTCGTTGACCGGCTCGTTGTATACCTGGACCGGTGTTCCGATCTGTTCAATTTCACCGTCACGCATGATGACGATTTTGTCGGACATGGTCAGCGCTTCTTCCTGGTCATGCGTGACGAAGATGAAGGTGATGCCGACTTCACGCTGGATCTCCTTGAGTTCCAGCTGCATCTCTTTTCTCAGATTCTTATCCAGCGCAGACAGTGATTCATCAAGCAGAAGCACGCGCGGTTCATTGACAAGTGCGCGGGCGATTGCGACACGCTGCTGCTGGCCGCCGGACATGCTGGTGACATCACGGTGTTCGAATCCTTCAAGACCAACCAGGGAAATCATACGCATGACCTTCTGGTCAATGATGTCCTTGGCCTGTTTCTTGATCTTGAGACCGAATGCGATGTTGTCATAGACATCCAGATGCGGAAACAGTGCATAGTGCTGGAATACGGTATTGACGTCACGCTTGTAAGACGGAATCTGTGCGATATCCTGACCGTCCATCATGACCTGACCTTCAGTCGCATCCAGGAATCCGGCAATGATCCGAAGCAGCGTTGTCTTGCCGCAGCCGGACGGACCAAGCAGGGTGACAAACTCGTTCTCATAGATGTCGAGCGAGATGCCCTTCAGGACGACCGTGTTGTCAAATGTCTTGACGACGTTTTTTACTTCGATCAGTTTTTTCATTCTGTTGTTCCTCCCCTTATCAGAAAATCGGCGGTGTGCTGATCCAGAGCACACGTGCCGGTGCACTGGAGTTGTTGATCAGGGTATAGGCTTCATTGCCTTTGACGTAGAAGTTTTCTCCCTTGCGCACGGTGAGCTTCCGTGCATCATTGCCGCGCTGGAGACTGATCTTTCCGGAAAGCACATAACCGAACTCTTCCCCTTCATGCGGTTCGATCTGCTTGGAACTCTCTCCGGGTGCCAGTTCCAGAATCAGCGGTTCCATCTTGTTCTTCTGCGCATTCGGGACGATCCAGTAAATGGTGCGTCCGTCCTGCTTGTCGATGAAGGCATCTTCCTTTGTGAAGACGATCTGTTCTTCATCATCCTCCGCAAAGAAGCGAGCCATGGAAACGCCGAGTGCTTCGACAATGTCTTCCAGTGTTGTCAGAGAGGGTGAAGTCAGATTCCGTTCCAGCTGGGAAAGGAATCCCTTGGTAAGCTCTGTTCTGGATCCGAGTTCTTCCAGCGTGAGCCCGTTCTTTAATCGCAGCGCTTTGATTCTTGATCCGATATCATACATTGCGGGACCCTCCTTTGTTTAGTTGTGCTAATCTTCTGATTCTCGATTATCAAACCATGCTAATTATACAGAAACGGGGCTGTAATGCAATACTTTTTCAAACAAAAAGTTTAGAATTATCAAATATTTTTTCGGACCGGAAAATCACGTTATTCCGACAGAACGGCGGAGGTATGTTATTAATTAAGGTAGAAGAGAACATCTGCCGGGGTAAACCGGCAGTCGGTTGCCGGGCCAATACCGGCATGCTAGGTTTTAACTGGGAGGTGATTACTGATGAAAGAATCAGAACTTGGCTCTCGTATCCGCACCCTGCGAATGCATCGAAAGATGACACAGGCGCAGCTGGCAGACAAGGTCGGCGTAACAGACAAGGCTGTTTCCAAGTGGGAACGCGATCTTTCCTATCCGGATATTGCGCTGTTTCCGAGACTTGCGGATGTGCTTGGCGTCAGTGTAAATGACCTTCTGCAGGAATGTGAGGATGAATTCCGTCCGGCACGCCTGCTTCAGGTATGTGAGGTATCCAGAGATGTCCGGATGCCGCTTTCAATTATGCTGGGCTTTGTGGAAATTGCCCGCCGGGATCATGATGATCCGGAGCGGCTGATGAAATATCTGGAAGGTATCAAGGTGTCCGGGGAATACATGATGGAAATGCTGGAAAGTGTTCTGCATGTCAGTTCCCATCACGCGGACAGTACCGGAGCCTCCAATCCTTTACTGCGGCCGGATGAACTGGACCGCTATGTGCAGGACCGCATTGCGGCTGCGCCGGGTCTGATGGCCAGCGCGGATTTTTCCGGTAAACGGATCCTGCTTGCGGAAGATATGGAAATCAACCGTGAAATCGTGGCGGAGATCCTGAAACAGACCGGCGCAGAAGTCGACTTTGCGGAAGACGGCGAAGTCTGCTTACGGAAGATGCGCACGTCACCGGCAGGGTATTATGACCTCATTCTCATGGACCTTGCGATGCCGAATGTAGACGGATTTGAGGCAACACGCCGCATTCGTGACCTCAGAATCCGCGAAAAGGCGCAGATTCCGGTCATCGCCATGACTGCGAATGTTTCGGAAAACGACCGGAACGAAGCGGTCGCGTCTGGAATGGACGCATTTATTGAAAAACCGATCCTCATTGACAGACTGTTCGAAACATTAAAACAATATCTGTCTGTTCACAGATAATTGCGGCTGAACAATCAAACGTCAAACCTCAACGGAACATCCATTCGACCGCCGCAATGGGGGCGGCGGAAGAGAAACCTGCGGCTTGGACAGTCAGAATATGAGGAAACGGCATATGGGTCTGCTTGTAAGGCGGATCCATTTTTTAAGTTATTAATTCAATATCTTCACCAAAAGCGAGTATGATGAAGGGCATATGACGAACGATATGACAAAAGGCCCGATCCTGCCTGCCCTGATCCGCTTTACGGTGCCGCTGATTGCGGGAAATCTGCTTCAGCTGACCTACAATGCGGTCGACAGTATGATCGTCGGACGATATGTAGGAAAGGAAGCCCTTGCGGCAGTCGGCACAAGCAATCCCCTGATGACGCTGGTTCTGCTGTTTACCAACGGCATCTGTCTTGGGGCAGGGCTGCTTGTCAGCTATCACTACGGCGCGGAAGACCATGAAACCCTGCAGCGGCAGGTCAGCACCGGCCTGTGTGCCGGATCAGTCTTCTCCATTGCGGCAGGACTTCTGATCACTGTGCTGAGCACTGCGATCATGAGACTTCTGCGGGCGGATCCTGCGATTCTTGCGGAGGCATCCGGCTATCTTCAGATCATCATGATGGGTCTCATCTTCAGCTTCATGTACAACTACTTCGCAAGCATGTTACGGGCGATGGGAGATTCCCGGTCGCCGCTGATCTTCCTTGCGATCAGCACGGTGCTCAATATTGCGGGCGATCTGATCCTTGTGGCGGGACTGAAGCTTGGCATTGTCGGTGCCGCGGTCAGTACCGTCATCTGTGAAGCATTATCCGCAGTTCTCTGCTGGATTTATATCTACCGGAAGATTCCGGTTCTGCGGCTTGGAAAGAAGTGGCTGGTCATTGATTACCGCCTGTTGAAAAAGACATTGTCCTTCGGCATCGTCAGTGCTCTCCAGCAGTCTTCCGTACAGATTGGCAAGCTGGTCATCCAGGCGTTCGTCAATACACTTGGCGTGACCGCAACTGCCGCGTTCAATGCGGTCAACCGTACGGATGACTTTGCGATTGTGCCGGAACAGAACATTGCCCATGCGATGAGTTCTGTCATGGCGCAGAATGCCGGTGCACATCATTCCAGCCGGATGAAACAGACCTTCCGGTACGGCATTTATCTCGAACTTGGCTTTTCCATCGTAATTGCTGTTCTGCTGTATGGATTTGCGGAACCGATCATGCGGTTATTTACGGCAGACGCCGGTGTTATCAGAGAGGGCGTGGATTACCTGCATCTGATTGCGTTCATGTATCCTGCGCCGGCACTGACCAACGGAATTCAGGGATACTTCCGGGGCACCGGAGATCTGCGCATCACCCTGATCAGTTCCATCATCAACATGGTATTCCGCTGTATCAGCTGTTATATCCTGCTGTATCATCTCGGCTTTGATTTTGCGGTGCTTCCCTGGTCCTATCTTGCGGGCTGGATTGCCATGATGGTATATGAAGTGCCGATCCTGTTATCCCGTCAGGCACGGAAGAACGGATTTGAAGCATAACAAAAAAACCATTCTCAAATCTGGGTATCACAGACATGCGGGAATGGTTTTCTTATGTATCGTGTCAATGGTTTGCGGCAGAAGACAGAATGTCATACAGCCAGTGAAAGAAGAATTCCCGGTCTGCCTTCCTTGCATAATGCACATTGTTCGGTAGGTCATGAAGCATACCGTCTTCTCCTTTTACCTGCATGTAGTTTCTGCCAAGGACCGTTTCGCCGTAGGCATATCCGCGGCCAAGATCAATGTGGCAGCTCGTATCCCATACATCGGTAAGCACTTCCGGATGGGCGGCTGCACATAGGGCAAGCGGATCATGCAGGGCGGCACCGGCGTTATTGCCGGAAGCCTTCAGCCGCTGATCGATCATATCTGCGACAAAGACAGCCGGAACCGTGCCGATCGCCCGGATCATCTGCGACTGTTCTTCCGTAAGCAGGACATCCGACGTTGCGTCCAGGGAAACCATGGTGATATCCAGTCCGCTTGTAAGCAGGATCTCTGCGGCTTCCGGGTCTGCCCAGATATTGAATTCGGCTGCCTGGGTCGGATAATACACGTCATGGGTTCCGCCCATCAGGACAACCCGTTTGATCTTTTTCAGAATGCGGTCATCCGCCCGGATTGCCAGTGCGATATTCGTTTCCGGTCCCACCGGGATCAGCGTAACGGAATAATCCGGCTGGGCCAGCAGGGTTTCAATCAGCCAGACGGCTGCCCGCGGCTCCTGAACTTTTGAAATTGGGTCGGGCAGGGGAAGCCGGTCGGGGTGAAAGGAACCGAATACATTGTTTTTCTCATAATGCGGCAGCGTCATACCCTGAATGCCCCATGGCACCAGCGTGGACGCAAGGGGAAGCTCGCTACCCATATGAACGGAGACGCCGCCTCCGCAGGCATCAACGACCCGCAGGGTGTTGTCTGTCGTATTCTTCAGTTCGCAGTTTCCGCCGACCGTGGTAATGCCGAGCAGGTCATATTCCTCTTCCAGCATCGCGCAGACGATCGCGACCGCATCATCCGAGCCGGTATCCACATCGAGTATGATTCTTTCCTGTTTCATGATTGATTCTTTATGTTTTTATTGCCGGATGTGAATCAATCGCAATAATTGAGTGCTTCCTGCAGTGTTTCATCTTTGATGTTTTTGGACATAACAGATACCTCTCTTTCCACTCATTATACATACGAAGCAGGAACTGAAGATTCTCTCTTATACTGTCCTGCAGTTTCTGAACGGCTTTCGATCGGCCTGACGGAAAACAGAAAAGACAGGCATCACTGCCTGTCAATCATGCGGTACAGTTCCGGCAGAATCACATCAAGCGCCTGCCGGTACGCGCAGGATTCGTCGGTAAGGTAACAGA
>JAFOLE010000194.1 GCA_017419465.1 Solobacterium sp.
GAAGGCTGCATGCCGTTTGAAGTAATGGCAAAGCGGGGACGGAATACCCTGTTATTCGGCCCGATGAAGCCGGTCGGACTCGAGCGGGACGGGGAGCGTCCCTATGCGGTCGTGCAGCTGCGCCAGGATAACGCAGAGGCAAGCCTCTACAATATCGTCGGCTTCCAGACACATCTGACCTGGCCCGAACAGAAGCGCATCATCCGGATGATTCCGGGTCTCGAACAGGCGGAGTTTGTGCGCTATGGTGTCATGCACAGAAACAACTACATCAACAGTCCGCACTGCCTGAAGGAAACGTACCAGGCAAAATGCCGGGATGATCTGTTCTTTGCAGGACAGCTGACCGGTGTGGAAGGTTACGTGGAAAGTGCAGCGTCGGGAATGCTGGCGGGAATCAACCTTGCCCATGTGCTGAACGGGGAGGAACCGGTCGTTGTCGGACCGGAGATGATGATCGGTGCGATGCCGCACTACATCACCCATGCTGATCCGGAGCATTTCCAGCCGATGAATGCCAACTCCGGCATCATGCATTTAAGAACTCCGGTGAAGAAAAAAGAGCGCAAGGAAGCTTATGCAAAGCAGTCTCTGGAATTACTGAAACAGGAGATCGCAGATGGCAGGCTTTGATGAGGTGCTGGACCGTTTCCTGCATCACATTCAGATCAGCCGGACGGGATCTGCGGATACGCAGGATGCCTACCGCAGGGATGTGGAACGGTTTCTCGGATACCTGGAAGATGAGAAGATCAAATCGTTTGAAAAGGTGGATAAGGCGGTCATCTCGGACTATGTCATGCGTTTACGGAGCGGGGACTTCGGCAAGCAGCCGCTGTCCAACGCCTCCTATGCCCGCAATCTGTCCAGTCTGCGTTCTTTCTTCCGCTATCTGAATAAATACGAGGGCGTGGAGAACAACCCGGTGCGTCAGTTCAAGGGCAGTGTGCCGCGGCGCAAACTGCCGGACTTTCTGACCTTTGATCAGATGGAGACGCTCCTGAAAAGTTTTGATCTGTCCAAACCGGCGGATATCCGTGACCGCTGCATCATTGAAGTCATGTATGCCTGCGGCCTGCGAGTCAGTGAATGCGCATCGCTTCAGGTTTCCAAGATTCATCTTTCCGAGCGCTATCTCTCCGTCATCGGTAAGGAAAGCAAGGAACGCATGGTTCCGTTCTACGGCCGCTGTGCGAAACTCATTGAGCTGTACCTGAAGGAAGCGCGGCCGCAGTTCAAACAGGAGGCGACCGATATTCTCTTCCTCAACCAGAAGGGAAAACCGTTAAGCACCCGCTCTATTCAGGACATCTGCGCAAAGCGGGGAGAACTTGCCGGACTTTCGGTCCATGTTCATCCGCATATGATCCGTCACAGCTTTGCAACGCATCTGCTTGATAACGGTGCGGACCTGCGCGTCGTGCAGGAACTGCTCGGACACGAGAATCTTTCGACCACCCAGATCTACACCCATGTGACAAGCGACCGTCTGCGGGCGGCTGTGGACAAAGCGCATCCGCATGCGAAAAAAGCCTGATATTTATATAAATAATGCTTAACACGAGGGTATTCCTGTGCTAGTATAGGAAAGCACTCGTGTTTTTTAATGCGTGTGTAATACTCACACAGGGGATTCCGGTTCCCGTGCATGCAATGAAACTGATTGTGATGTTGATCCGGTTCGAACCTGTGGCGGAAAACAACGGAAAGTGAGGTAAAAAGAAAAATGACTGTTGTCTCCATGAGGAAAATGCTCGAGAACGGTGTACATTTCGGACACCAGACTCGCAAATGGAACCCGAAGTTCCGTCCGTACATCTACACCAGCAAGAACAGCATCTACATTATTGACCTGGCAAAGACCCAGGCTCAGCTGGACATCGCGTACGACAAACTGAAGGAAATCACCGAGAAGGGCGGAAAGGTTCTCTTCGTCGGTACAAAGAAGCAGGCGCAGGCTCCGATTCTTGCGGAAGCACTCCGTTCCGGTTCCTTCTATGTCAACCAGCGCTGGCTCGGCGGAACCCTGACAAACTTCCGTACCATTCAGAAGTCCGTTAAGAAGCTCGTTGAAATCGAAGAGATGGAAGCTTCCGGAACACTGGCTGTGTACAAGAAGAAGGAACAGTCCGTTATGCTGAAGCGCAAGGAACGTCTTGAAAACTTCCTCGGCGGCATTAAGGAAATGAAGAAGCTCCCGGATGCACTGTTTGTTGTTGACCCGATCGAAGAGCACAACGCAGTTGCGGAAGCACGCAAGCTTCACATCCCGGTATTCGCACTGATCGATACCAATGCGGATCCTACAATGGTTGACTATCCGATTCCGGCAAACGACGATGCAGTTCGTTCCATTACTCTGATGGTCGGCGTCATCGCAGACGCGATCGTTGAGGCAAAGGGAACCGGCGAACTCGAATTTGCACACAAGGAAGACGAGACTGTTGAAGACATCACCATGAAGGATGTCATGATCAACGTTGAGCAGCAGGCTGCTGAATACGAGCGCCGCAAGCGTCAGCGCTATGAAGAGCGCCGTGCGCAGATGCAGAACCGTTCCCGTTTCAACCACGACGGACAGAGCGGTGAGCGCCGTGTGTTCCGCAGAGACAACAACCGTAACAACCCTGCACGTCAGGGCGGTGCAGGCGCACCGAAGGCAGAAGCTCCCAAGACCGAAGAGGTAAAGGCAGCTCCTGCGGCAGAAGTTAAGGAGGCAGCAGAGTAATTATGGCAATTACAGCAGCTCAGGTTAAAGAACTCCGTGAGATGACCGGCGCAGGCATGATGGACTGCAAGAAGGCTCTCACAGAAACCAACGGTGACTTCGAAGCAGCAAAGGACTGGCTCCGTAAGAAGGGCATCTCCAAGGCTGAGAAGAAGGAAGGCCGTACTGCAGCGGAAGGTCTCTCCCGTGTTGTCGTTGACGGCAACAAGGCAGTCGTTGTTGAAATCAACGCTGAGACTGACTTCGTCGCAAAGAACGACAAGTTCCTTGCTCTCCTTGACAAGACAATCGAAGTGATCAAGGCAAACGAGCCGGCAGATGTTGACGCAGCACTCGCACTTGCATGCGGTGACGGCACACTGAACGACGCATTCATCAATGCGACCGCAATCATCGGTGAGAAGATCAAGCTCCGCCGCTTCGATATCGTCACAAAGAACGATGATGAAGTATTCGGAACCTACATGCACAACGGCGGCCAGATTTCCGCAGTTACCGTTCTCAAGGGCGGCGATGCACAGGTTGCCAAGGAAATGGCAATGCAGGTTGCGTCCATGGCTCCGACCTATGTCTCCCGTGCAGAAATGCCGGCAGATGTCATCGCTCATGAGAAGTCAATTCTCATGGAACAGATGAACAACGATCCGGCAAATGCAAAGAAGCCGGAGAACATCAAGGAAAAGATCGTTGAAGGCCGTCTCTCCAAGAACCTCGAAGATCTCTGCCTTGTTGACCAGGTCTTCTTCCTGGATCAGGACAAGAAGGTCGGCGCTTACCTCAATGAGAAGGGCGCTGAGGTCATCCGCTTCGTCAAGTACAAGGTTGGCGAAGGAATCGAAAAGAAAGTCGACGATTTCGCAGCGGAAGTTGCCGCAATGGCGAAGTAATCGAATCATTCGATCACAGACTCCGTATGGAACTCCATACGGAGTTTTCTTTTTGCCCATAGGAAAACCCGGATCACTGGGATCCGGGCATGCATGGACTGTTTATTTAATCGTTACGGTTCCGTCTTCCTGTACGATGATCGTGTCACCTTCCTGAACCGCCTGCAGGAATTCCTCACCGAGCGAATCAATCGTCGGCATCGGATGTTCACTCCAGACACCCGCAAGGATTGCGCCGGCTGCCGCCAGCGAATCAATCGGTCCGGAGAAGAGCAGGGCGGCCGGCTGACGTTCCATTGCGCAGGCGCTGTAGAGCACCATTCCGCCGGTCGTGCTTCCGATTGTCTGGGGAAGGCAGAGTGCCTTGCCGGCCATCGGCTTGCCGAAGAGATCCGGGTTGTTCTGGTCGCTGCATTTCGCCGTCTTGTCACCGAACATCAGCGCCTTCTGGAAGGAGGCAAGGGTATTGAATCCC
>JAFOLE010000195.1 GCA_017419465.1 Solobacterium sp.
ACCGACGATTGCACCGACGATCAGAAGCAGCGGAATCAGGATGATTGCCGGCATGTTCTGGCCGATCGCGAGCGCAACCCAGGTGATGATACAGCCGGAAAGCATGAAGATACTTTCACCGATCAGGTTGAACTTGTTAACTGCATACATGAAGCACATGGACAGACCGCAGAGTGTAAACGGTACTGCAAGGTTGACGATCGAACCGATACGTCTGGGAGAAGAGAACGGTCCGAGAATAAACTGCTTGACGATAAAGACAGGGTCATCGGAAATCGCAACGAGAATCAGAAGTGCGACGATATATGCGATCGCCATGCCCGCAACGATACGGACAACTTCCATGATTGCTTCAATACGCTGCGTCTTCCGCATTGCATCGGTACGACGGGGATCCTTCTGTGCCGTACCGGAAGTCTCTGCAACTGTCTTCTTTTCTTTTTCTGTCATAACAGACCCTCCATCTGTTCCGGAGTCATGGATTTAAGACCAAGCATATACTCACCGAGGGTGTCTTCCGAAACTTCATTTGCCTTCGGGAATGCCGCAACAACCTTGCCCTTCCGCATGACAAGCAGACGGTCGGAGCACTCTAGAACCTCATTGAGGTCCGCGGAAATCAGAATGGTGCAGGTACCTTCCTCACGGGACTTGCGGACAATCGTCTTGCGGATCATTTCCGCTGTACCGACGTCGATACCGCGGGTCGGCTGGTTGGCAAGAATGAAGTTTGCGCCGGAAGTAAATTCACGGGCAACGACGACCTTCTGAATGTTACCGCCGGAAAGCATGCGGACAGGCTGTTCCGGACCGTCACAGAGAATTTCAAATTCCTGGATCAGCTCTTCGGTTTCCTTCCGGATCTTCTTGGCATCGACGAACAGGCCGGTCTTATAATTGGGCTTCGTGAACCGGTCAGCCATGATATTCATTTCAATGGACATGTCACCGGAGACACCTTCCACCATACGGTCTTCTGCGATATAGGCCATGCCGTTGTCACGGATTTGGCGAACCGAGAGACCCTTGATGGATTTGCCGTTCAGAATGACATCACCGGAGGCAAATTCGGAAAGTCCGGCAAGAACTTCGGAAAGCTCGCTCTGGCCGTTTCCTTCGACACCGGCAATACCGACGACTTCACCGGAATGAACCGTAAAGGAAACACCGTCAATGACCGCTTTTCCGAACGAGTTGTAACGGTGCAGATCCTTGATCTCAAGAATCGCTTCCTTGGGCTGCGGGTCTTCCTTTTCAATCTTGAGGATAACGTCACGGCCGACCATCAGACGCGAAATCTTTGACTCATCAAGGTCCTTCGTATCATAGGTTCCCATGCATTCGCCGCGGCGGAGAACGGTAACCTTGGAACAGATGCGCATGACCTCTTCGAGCTTATGAGAAATAAAGATGACAGATACGCCGGAATCACGCAGCTTGAAGAGCTGCTCGAACAGTTCTTCTGTTTCCTGCGGTGTAAGAACGGCGGTCGGTTCGTCAAGGATGAGGATCTTTGCGCCTTTGATCAGCGCCTTCAGAATCTCAACCTTCTGCATCTGGCCTACGGACAGTGTCGAAACCTTGGCGGTAGCGTCAACTTTGAAATTGTATTTATCCGCAATTTCCTGTGTCTCCTTGACTGCGGTGTTGTAGTCAAACAGACCGTTCTTCATCGGCTCAACGCCGAGCGTAACGTTTTCCGCAACGCTGAGTGACGGCAACAGCATAAAATGCTGGTGAACCATACCAACACCCTTTGCGATCGCGTCAAGAGGATTCGCAATTTTCTCTTCTTTGCCGTTGATGAAAATCTTGCCTTCCTGGCAATCCTCCATGCCAAAAAGGATCTTCATCAGCGTGGTCTTACCGGCACCGTTTTCACCAACCAGTGCATGGATTTCGTTCTGGCCGATACCGAACGTAATGTTACGGTTGGCCATAAATCCATTTGGATAGATTTTGGTAATCCCTTGCATTCGCAGTACTTCTTCTGCCACTGTGCTTTTACCCCCTTACATTCAAGGTGACATGCGCAGACATCACTGAAAGCGCTTCCTCTCTTATGAGGCCATCTCCGCCGTCTGAGCGGTTCCCGTACTGTAACAATAGATTTTTGCCATGTTCTATTTGTTGTATATATTCTACTTCAAATATAAGGGTGTTTGTGCACCAAATATTCCCTGCACGAAAAAAGAGCGGAACACGATTGTGTACCCGCTCTTTCGTTAAGTTATCGTCTGTTTTCCTTAACAGGAAGAATTACTTAACTTCCTCGAGGTAAGCGTTGAACTCGTCCTCAGATGCGAAGTCGAAGTAGGACTTTACATCCTTGGAACCGGACTTAACTTCCTCAGCTGCCTTAGCCATAGCGTCACGGACTTCTGCCGGAACGTTAGCCTGGAAGAACTCGTTGTCAACATATCCAACGGAGTCCTGAGCAAGACCGAGAGTTGTTGTCTTCTTCCAGACATCCTCACCGTTGTCGATGGAGTGTGTCATGGAAACGAGGGAGTTACCAACTTCCTTCAGCATGGATGTGAGGATTACGTCAGCCTTTTCAGGGTTCTCGGAATCCTTGTAAGCCTGATACTGGTCGGAGTCAACACCGATAGCCCATGTGCCGTTCTCTACGCAAGCTTCGAACAGACCGTCACCGGATCCGCCGGCAACCTGATAGAATACGTCAGTCTTGTTGTCACGAGCCTGACCGAGGCAGAGATCCTTCATAGTAGCAGGATCGCTCCAGGAACCAACCTGAGCAGCAATAACCTTAACGTTTGTGCCGTTAGCTTCATTCCAGTCCTTGACGCCGTTTACATAACCTGTAACGAAGTCGAAGATAACCGGGTTCGGCATACCATAGTTAACTGCAACACTTCCGGACTTGGACATTGCGGCTGCCATCATACCAACGAGGTAAGAACCTTCGTTCTGTGCATAGAAGATAACTGCTTCATTGTCGAGCAGCTCTTCCGGAGCCTTGTTGTCGTCGAAGATGACGAACTTGACATCCGGATATTCCTCAGCCAGTGCATGGCACTGATCGAAATATGTGGAGGAAGCGTAGATCAGGTTGTAACCCTGGTCGATGGTGTCAAGAATCTGGTCTTCATACTTGGAAGCATCGTCGCCGATTTCAAATGTCTTGGCATCATAGCCTTCCTTACGGAGCTGTTCCATACCACGCTCGCCGCTGTCTGCGAAGGACTTGTCACCGAGGTGGGATACGATGTAGGCAATCTTCAGATCGCTTGCTGCTTCAGTTTCAGCAGGTGCTGTTTCAGCGGTTGCTTCAGCTGCAGGTGCTTCTGCCTCTGCTGCCGGTTCTTCAGCCGGAGCAGAACTGCTGCCGCATGCTGCCATGGAAAGTCCCAGGAGCGCTGCGACAAGAAATTTGGATAACTTTTTCATTTCTTTCTCTCCTTATGCAAAGATAATAACCGTTTAATGTGCAAAATACAATTGATTGACGGTATTTTTTGTAAACGATTTTTCACAGAATTTTCACATAAATTACGAATATCCGCATAACAAAGAAACAGGAAGCGTTTACACTTCCTGTCCTTATTTTGTGAGGTTCTGAAGCCATTTATACCGGTAAACACAAATGGTTCCTACAATTGCCTCCAGCGCAATGATGGACTTCACGATCGCAACCGTGACCCATGGCTGTGCATGAAGCCGGAATGCCGAGAACCAGGCAAGCGGAATGCAGATCATCCACATGATGACGATATCCGCATAGAAGCCGACTTTCCCCTGCCCGCCGGCACGCAGAATCGCAACCATTGTGATCATTTCAATCAGGGAGAACGGCCAGATGACCGCGATTACGGTCATAAACTGCCGTGCGTAGTTAACAGATGCCGGTTCCAGTGCATAAAGACGGAGGAACGGATTCCGTACCAGGTAGGTCATAAGACCGACCGCAACACCGATTCCAAGGGCCATTGCCATCATGGAATTGGCTTCCTTCTTAGCCCTTTCAATCTGTCCGGAGCCAAGCGTCATACCGATGACAACCGAGCAGGCACTCAGGAACCCGTGCCCGATGCTGGCGAAGAGATCATAGAGAACGGTTGTGACGTTGTACCCCGCAACTGCCTCCTTTCCGAGCTGACCGGTGATCATGGCACCGCTGGACGTGCCCAGCGACCATATGATCTCATGGGCAACGATCGGGAGTGAAACCTTGAAGAATGCCGTCCGCAGTTCCGGATCCGATCTCGTGATATCACTCAGTCTGAACGGGATATCCGGATTGGAAAGAAACAGGTAGCCGCAGACCAGCAGTTCCACAAATCTTGCGGTAACGGTACCGATGGCTACACCTGTGACCCCGAGTTTTGGAAGTCCGAACATGCCGTAGATCAGCAGCCAGTCGATCAGAATATTGATACTGTAGGAAAGAATATTGGTAAACAGAATGATCTGTACCTGTTCCACCCCTCTGCCGATGCCAAACAGCATGACCGAAAGACCGCAGGCCGTATACATCATGGAAACCCTGCGCAGATAACCTGCCCCGATCCGGATGATCTCCGGATCCGAGGAATAGATGCGCATAAAGAATGTCGGAAACATGGCAACCGCCGCGGTGATCACAAGTCCAAGGACAAGCGTTACCCGTAACGCATGCGCGGTCAGGACAGAAATGCTTTCCCGGTCTTTCTTTCCCCAGTACTGCGCAACCAGAACGGCCGCCCCGACGGACAAACCCGAACAGATCGTGTAATAAATGAAGAAGATCTGATTCGCCTGGGCAACCGCTGACATCTGAATCTGATCGATACTGCCAAGCATGATGGAGTTAACCGTATCGACCGAGATGCGCAGAAGCTGCTGAAGAATCAGCGGCAGCATCAGCCGGAAGATATGGGCATAAAAGGATCTATCTTTTACAAACATCAGTGATTCTCACTCTTGCCGCAGGCTGAGATACGTTCCACGAGCCATTTCCGGAACATCGGCACATCGAGTTCCATGGCGCATGCCATATTCGGTTCCTTGCCGAGACGTCCACGGAAATCAGCTGCCGTATGTCCGCGGGTGTAGGTTCCCGTCGTTTCCACATCGACAAAATAATCCGTATATTTCATACATTCCGGACAAAGCGCCGAGGCTACCGCAAGCGCATCATGCATGATGACATCTTCGCCGCCCCTGCTGTAACGGTCAAACATGAAGTCCAGAAGATCTGCCGCAAAGTCCGCAGCTTTTGTATGGCAGGCACGCAGTTTTACGACATCTTCCTTCTCCATGATTGCCTTCAGGGTTACATCGAGTCCGACCATGGTCATCGGAATACCGCTGTCAAATACAATATGTGCCGCTTCCGGGTCCGCCCAGATATTGAACTCTGCCGTCGTTGTGACATTACCGCCCCAGACAGCTCCGCCCATGAAATAGATATGCTTGATCAGATCACTGAATTCCGGATACTGAATGACCGCAAGCGCGATATTGGTCATCGGTCCGGTCACAAAGAGTTCCAGTTCGCCCTCACATTTCACTGCCATGTCAAAGAGGAAGCGTGATGCGATCCGCGGATCAAACTGCTTCGTCTGTGCATGCGGAAGCACCACGGAACCAAGACCGGTCGTGCCGTGGGTCATATCCAGCGAATTGTGATACCCGGAGAACAGCGGCATGGAAGCGCCTCTGGTAACCGGCACGTCAAATCCAAGATACTCACAGAGGTCCAGATTATTGGCGGAAACATGGTTTTCCGTCACGTTTCCGTTTACGGATGTAATACCGAGAATCTCGATATCCGGTGTGCCGAATGCGGCGAGAATCGCAATCGCATCATCCGTTCCGGTATCACAGTCAAATACAAATTTTCTCATTTGCGCACCGCCTCTCCGTTATAACCGGCAATCCGGATCCGCTCACACAGCCAGTCCCGGAAGCCTTCGACATCTACTTCCACCGCTACCCTTACGTTCGGTTCCTTGCCGGAACGGCGGAACACATCGATTGCGGTATGCCCGCGGGTATAGGTGCCGGTGCACTCCGTGTCGCCGAAATAATCCTCATATTTCATGCATTCCGGAAACATTGCGGACGCAAGCGCGAGCGGGTCGTGCATGTTTGCACGGAACACTTTGCTCTTGGTGGTGTTGCGGTTCATCATGTACACAAGCAGATCCGCCACGAGATCCCCCTCACGGGTTCCGTAGGAGCGGATCATCTGTTCCTCTTCGTTGCGCATTTCGGTCTGATTGGATACGTTCAGTCCGACCATGGTCATCGGAATGCCGCTCTGCAGAACCACATGGAGCGCTTCCGGATCGACCCAGATATTGTATTCCGCAGACGTATTTACATTTCCTCCTACGGTGGAGCCGCCCATGAAATACAGATGTTTGATGTATTTCGGAAGGTCCGGATGTTCACAGAGACAGATGGCAATATTGGTGATCGGACCGGTCACGAGAAGTTCTAGCTCGCCGTTTCGTTTCACTGCTTCTTCATAGATAAACTGTGCCGCAATCCGCGGATCAAAGTCGGAATGTTCCGCCTCCGGAAGCTCCGTTGAACCAAGCCCGGTCTTTCCGTGAATATTCGCCGATGCGCCGGTTGTCTTACTGCCCAGCAGCGGAAGGATTGCGCCATGGCAGACCGGAATGGAATAACCAAGGTATTCCATCAGATTGATATTGTTTCTCGATGTGTAAGACTCCGGCACATTGCCGTTAACCGATGTAATACCGACGATTTCCATCTCTTCGCACCCAAGTGCCGCAATGATCGCAATCGTGTCATCGGTTCCGGTATCACAGTCAATAATAAATGGTCGTTTCTGCATAATTCCTGCCGGTATTGCCGGCCCTCCATACTTACAGCGGACAGTTTCTGCTGTTGAATGGTCCCATTCTAACATATGGAATACCATGTAACGAGAACGCACGCTTTCAGATGCATTCCCACGTGTCCTTACGCTACAATAGGTCATAGAAAGAAATCGGAGTATTTTTTATATGCACAACACAGCCCGCATTGAACTGCATCTCCATCTCGACGGCTCATTCAATATCCGCTGGGCGTACGAGAAATCTCTGAAGCGCGGCGTAATTCCGCCGGAATCCAGCTTCGTGGATTATTACAACATGCTGTTTGAGAATAATGCCAAACCGCATGCACAGAGCATCACGAAATTTGATCTTACCTGCAATATCCTGCAGCTCTATGAAGATCTTGAAGAAGCAACCTATGACCTGGTTAGCCGGCTTGCGGACATGGGACTCTGGTACGCAGAGATCCGCTTCGCCTCCCAGCAGCACATGAAACAGGGGCTCACCCAGAAGGAAGCCCTGCAGGCGGTCGTTGACGGTGCTGCCCGCGGAATGCGAGACTGCCCTTCTATCCGCATCGGGATCATCAACTGCATGATGCACAAAGGCGAAAATGCCGCATTCAACTGGGAAGAAAATCTGGAGACGATTCGTGTCACAAAGGAACTGCTCGGAAAAGGCGCAGTCGGAATCGATCTTGCCGGATTTGAAAACAACGGTGATTTCAAAGATTACGGTCCGCTGATTAAAACCGCAAAGGACGCCGGCATTCCGGTCACCTGTCATGCCGGGGAAATGGGCGTCGGCGAACATGTACTGGATGCCCTGAGCTGGAACGTTGACCGGATCGGTCATGGTGTCAACTGCCTTCAGAAAGAGGAATACCTGAACGCGATCCTCGATTCACATATTCCGCTTGAAGTATGTGTTTCCTCCAATGTGAAACGGACCATGAATTACGCAGAACATGCGGTACTCACCCTGCTGGAGCGCGGTGCGAATGTCACCCTGAACTCGGACAATATGATGTTTGCGCGCACCAATATTGCAAATGAGCACTATCAGCTGCGGATGCTCGGAGTAACTGATGACACCCTGGCGCAGTGCACCGCAAATGCAATCGAGGCCGCATTCTGCGATGAAGAAACAAAGCAGATGCTTCGTGACAGATTAAAGCAAGAACTGGAATCATAACGAATGAAAGAAGGATCCTATGACAAAGTATAATTTTCCGAAAATCGATCTTCACAATCATCTGGACGGCAGCTTCCGTCCGGAGACCATGTATGAACTTGCCGCAAAGTACGGCATCAAAACCGAAGTTCCGACGGTCGAAGAATACATTGCGCTCACAAGACACCGTGCCACCTGCGGATCGGTAAATGAATATCTCAAGATGTTTGATCTTCCCTGTTCGGTCATGCAGACAGGAGAGGCACTGGAACGCATCACCTTCGAACTTGGTGAGGATCTTTATCATCAGGGTGTTGCCTATGCCGAGATCCGCTTTGCCCCGCAGCAGCATGTTTCCGGAGAACTGACCCAGGCAACCGCAATTGAAGCGGTCATCGCCGGTGCAAAACGCGCGATGGATACCTATCCGATCAAGCTCGGCATCCTCGCCTGCATGATGGTATACGGCAGTGAACAGATCAACTATGATGCCAATATGGAGACTGTAATCACCGCAAAGGAATACCTTGGAAAAGGCCTCGTCGGTATCGATCTTGCCGGCGCTGAAGGTCTTGTGCCGTTAGAGAACTTTGCGCCGTTCTTTGACAAGGCCCGTGAGCTGAATATCCCGTTCACCTGTCATGCTGGAGATTCCCCGGGACCGGACACCGTCGAAACGGCGGTCTATACCTTCGGCGCACAGCGCATCGGACACGGTCATCATGTATACTTTGACCCGGAACTTGTCCGTCGTATTGCGAAAACAGATATCCTGTTTGAAATCTGCCCGACATCCAATATCCAGTGCCAGACAGAACCCACCTACGGTAAACACCCGGCAAAGAATATGATGGAAATGGGTCTCAAGGTGTCGATCAACACCGATAACCAGTTTCTGGCTGATGTCACGCTCGACGATGAGTATGACCACTGCCTGAATGAGATGGGCTTTACCGAGCGTGATCTGATTCAGATGAACCTGAATGCGATCAACGCCTCATTCTGTGATGAGACAATAAAAGCCCCGATCCGTGCCGAACTCGAGGCTTTACTGAAATAACGGATAAATAAATGCGGACAGGGAGCCCTGAGAGCTCCCTGCTTTTTTTAAACGGTTGTATTCGGTACTTTCTCAACCTGCAGCTTGATTGTATTTTCGATCCGTACCAGTTCCACCCCGGCAGCTTCCAGCATTGCCTTGGAGGCCTTTGTGCCGTCGGTGTCAGCGTATTTGTCAGATTCATAGACGATCCGCTTGATACCGGACTGAATGATTGCCTTGGCGCACTCATTGCACGGAAACAGCGAAACATAGATCGTGCAGCCGCTGACCGAGCGCGGACTGTTGAGAATTGCATTGAGTTCCGCATGCACGACATAAAAATATTTCGTACGGAGTGCCTCTCCTTCCCGTTCCCACGGAAAGACATCATCGGAACAGCCTTTCGGAAATCCGTTGTATCCGACAGATACGACCCGGTGGTTTTCATCGACAATTGCGGCACCGACCTGTGTGTTCGGATCTTTGGAGCGAAGCGCGGAAAGATGGGCAAGACCCATGAAATACTCGTCCCATGTAAGGGTGTCTGTGCGTTTTGGCATAAGCCGGCCTCCTAGCGGAACACCTGTTCCAGATAATCACTATGATAAACGCGATCCAGATTCTTTGCCATCATGCCGGCATAAGAAGTGAATCCAAGTTCTGATTCAAAGGCCAGTACATTGATATCGGTCAGGTAATAGATATCATCCTTGGAAAGATCCGAACGCTGACGGATTGCGACCACGGATATGACAGAGAGCGCTGCCAGCGCAAGAATCGCATTCCGCCGCAATCCGTCCATGCTCTGCCGTTTTGTGAGAATCATGATCAGCAGAAGTCCGGTAACCGCACCGCCGAAATGCGCCCGCCATCCGACACCGGGCATGAAATTAATGATCAGGTTCATTCCAACGGTCTGCAGAACCGCCGTACGAACCTGCGGGATCCGCAGTGCACCGCCCTGCCAGACAAGATAAACATATGCCGCAAGCAGACCGTACAGTCCGCCGGACAGACCGACCGCAACACCGTTGCGTCCGGTGCAGTAATAGAACACACTTCCGCCAAGAACGGATCCATACAGCAGAAGCAGATACTTTCCGGTTTTCAGCATTGGCTCAAGCGCACGGCCGAGCACCAGAAGACTCATCATATTGACGAACAGATGCATGACCGAAATATGAACAAATCCTACCGTCAGCATACGCCACCATTCGCCCGCCGCGATAAACGCCTTGTAGTACGCACCGAAAAGAATCGCCCGTTCTGTCGAACTCAGACCTGACGGCCAGAATCCGATCACAAGATTAATCAGGGCACAGATGACAAGAATCGTTTTCGTTACAGGAATACGGCGTTCCTCTTTCATAGTTCGTTTTCTCTCAGCAGTTCAAGCAGCTGCGTAAAATACTCCGGCAGCGGTGCCTCGAAACTCATCGGTTCACCGGTACGCGGATGAACCAGGGAAAGACGGTATGCATGAAGCGCCTGTCCCTGTGTATCAAGAATCCGGCATGGACTTCCATAGACCGGATCACCGGTAACCGGATGATGAATGAATTTCATATGAACACGGATCTGATGGGTCCGGCCGGTTTCCAGCCGGCAGTCCGTAAGGGTATGCGCACGGAACCGCTCCTGCACGGTGAAATGCGTACGGGCTTCCTTGCTGTTGGTCTCGATCACCGTCATCTTTTTGCGGTCTCGTGGATCCCTGCCGATCGGTGCATCGATGGTTCCCTCATCGTGCTCGATCACGCCGTCGCACAGCGCAAGATATTCCCGATGACAGGTTTTGGTCTCGAGCTGACGGGCAATTTCACGATGTGCCTGATCATTCTTGCACGCAACAATACACCCGGTGGTATCCTTATCGATCCGATGTACGATTCCGGGACGAAGCACACCGTTGATTCCGGAAAGATCCTTGCAGTGAAACAGAAGTGCATTGACCAGTGTTCCGGTATAAACGCCGGCTGCCGGATGCACCACCATACCTTTCGGTTTGTTGATCACGATGATATCAGAATCTTCATACAGAATATCCAGCGGGATATTCTCTGCTTTTACATCGAGCGGTTCATCTTCCGGAACCTCCGCAATGATTACATCTCCCTCCGCAAGTTTCAGCGAACGCTTGGCAGGCTTGCCGTTTACGGTCACGGCCCCCTGCTCGCAGAGCGTCTGAATGCGGCTGCGGGAAAGATCCGTATGATCTGCAAGATAACGGTCCAGACGAATTCCTGCCTGTTCAACGGTCAGTGTCAGTTCATGCATGATCTGTTCCCTCCGTCTTCGGACTGTCCGGTTCCAGAATCGTCGCAAGAATCAGCAGTCCGACACCGATAGTCAGACAGATATCCGCAACATTGAAGACCGGAAAATCATAGCCGAAAATATAGAAATTCAGAAAATCACGCACTGAGCCAAGCATCAGGCGGTCAATCAGATTTCCAAGCGCTCCTGCGATCATCAGTGAAAGTGCAAGGCTGTTCAGTTTCTGCTTCTTCGCAACCGTGCGCTGCAGAACCCACAGCATGCCAATCACCGCGGCCGCAGAAATCAGCGACAGCATTACCCTCTGTCCGGATAACATACTCCAGGCAGCACCGGCGTTTTTCACATACGTAATATAGAAAAACCCCGGAATCACCTCGACATTCGCAAATGCGGAAGGATTCGATGAAATCATAGCTTTTGTCAGCTGGTCCAGAATCGTAAGACCGGCAATCAGTATCAGATAACCAAACATATATTCAATATTGTACAGAAACAGGTCAGAAAGTGAAGTGAAAATCGTTCTGCACGTTCCCGGTCAGTCCTGTGATTCAAACATGGTTACGGCTTTGGCAAGATGGTCTGTGATGGGAAGATGCTGGGGACATGCGGCCTCACATTTGCGGCAGCGGATGCACTCAGACGCCTTCGCCCCGGTTCCGGTTACCTCCCGGTATGTGTTCGCCGCTTCCTGAACCTGTCCGTTTCCCAACTGCAGATTCATGGCGCGGAAAATATCCGGAATCGGAATCTGTTTGGGGCAGCCCTCCGTGCAGTAACGGCATGCGGTGCACTGAACGGTCGATGACATGCCGATCAGACGCTGTGCTTCCTGTATGATCTTCTGCTCTTCTTCATTCAACGGCTTGAAGTTCTTCATAAAGGAAATGTTGTCTTTCATCTGGGCAATATTGGACATGCCCGAAAGAACTGTAATGATTCCGTCCAGGGATGCCGCAAAGCGGATTGCCCACGACGCACAGGACATATCCGGATGATAGTTTTCAAACAGTTCTCTGACTTCCGCGGGCGGATTCGCCAGTGTACCGCCCTTTACCGGCTCCATGACCACGATGGATTTGCCGTGTTTCCGTGCGGTCTCATAGTTTCCGCGGGAAGTGACGGCAGGATTCTCCCAGTCCGCATAGTTGATCTGAAGCTGTACAAAATCCACTTCCGGATGCGCCGTCAGAATCTGATCGAGGAGTTCCGGCGCATCATGAAAGGAGAACCCGAAATGACGGATGGTTCCGTTGTCCTTCTGTTCTTTCACAAAATCCCACAGATGGAACCGGTCGTATTTTTCATAGTTGCTTTCCTTCAGGGAATGCAGGAGATAGTAGTCAAAATAACCCGCACCGGTCCGCTTGAGACTGGTGTAAAACTGGTTTTTTGCCGCTTTTTCGGTCGGTGCCATAAGAAATGCATTGATCTTTGTCGCAAGCGTGTACGCTTCCCGCGGATAGCGCTCCACCAGTGCCTTGCGGATCGCAGCTTCGGAACCGGCATAGATAAATGCCGTATCAAAATATGTAAAACCCGCTTCCATAAACAGATCCACCATTTCCTTGATCTGTTCGATATCCATTACGATTCCCGCTTTGCGCGGAAGCCGCATCAGTCCGAATCCAAGCTTCGGGGTATCACTTCCAAAATAATCCGACATAAGTCACCTCCGGAATTTCGTTATCTGTCATGTTTCATACAGCTCATGAAAAACGGCAGCCATACTGACTGCCGTATCTGGTTTAACGCTTTTTCTTTTCGTCCCTGATGGCCTGAATGTACCCGACAACACGCTCTTTCTGACGGGCCGGCAGACTGCGGTAGAGTTCAAGGAGTGCATACTCTTCCGAATCCGTACGGATCTCAATGCGGTCCGGATTGTATTTCTTTCCCTTGCGTCCCGCCGCAAGCACCTCATAGGGTGAAACACCAAGAACATCACAGATTGGCAGAATTTTGTCAGATGACGGATTGAGTTTTTTGCCCTTCCAGTCACTGATCGTACTCTGAGGGATTCCCGTACGTTCAGAAAAATCCTTCTGTGTCATTCCGCTGCTGCGAATCATTATGATCAGATGTTCTCCGATCGTCTTTCCTTTTGGTTTCGAGGCTGTTTTTGGCATGTTCATATTCTCCGATAATACAAGTATACAGACAGTACGCAATTTATTGCAATTTCAATTTCTGTAAAATGTAAATCAAATTCTGAAAAAAAGCCCTGTTTTACAGAGCTTTTTCACTTCGTTTCCAGATAACTTTTAAGACCTTTTGCGATCTGATCCGGGCAGGATGTCGGACGCAGTCCGCAGCGGATCCCTTCCAGAAGGCTGATGACATCTTCAATCTTCTGTCCTTTTACCAGTGCCGCAATGCCCTTGAGGTTGCCGTTGCAGCCGTTCATAACCTGAAGATTCTGGATGATGCCGTCTTCCAGATCGAACCGCATTTCGGTCGAACAAGTACCTTTCGGTTTATAGACAAACTCGGACATTAATAGTTCTCGCGCTTCAGTTCAAAGTATGCCTTCGGATGTGCGCAGACCGGGCACTCTTCCGGAGCTTCCTTTGCGACGACGATCGCACCGCAGTTGCGGCACTGCCATGTCACTTCATCCTGACGTGCAAACACTTCACCGCTCTTGATGTTGGCGAGCAGCTTGTTGTAGCGCTCTTCATGTTCCTTTTCAATTGCCGCAACACCGCGGAACTGTGCAGCGATTTCCGGGAATCCTTCTTCATCTGCCTTCTCCGCAAATGTCTTGTACATGTCGGTCCACTCTTCGTGTTCACCGGCAGCTGCCTGCATCAGGTTGTCTTCCGTATCATGGATCTTTCCGCCCTGCAGAAGCTTGAACCACATCTTTGCATGTTCTTTTTCATTCAGTGCGGTTTCCGCAAATGTAGCGGCTACCTGCTCATATCCGTCTTTCTTTGCTCTGCTTGCCCAGTAATCATATTTGTTGCGGGCCTGGCTTTCGCCGGCAAATGCATAGGCAAGATTCTTCTCTGTTTCTGTTCCCTTAATGTCTTTCATACGTTTATTCTCCTTCTTTGTTCCTCAGGGCGGGCAGCGCCCTGTTTTTTATTATATCAGTATCGGACCGATGCCGTCTCACTTTGACTGTGAACCATCGGTTTCCTGAAGTTCAAACCAGAATGTGCTTCCTTTTCCGAGCTCGCTGACAACTCCGTACGGGGCTTCATGAAGCTCCAGGACATGCCGGCAGATATTCAGTCCAAGACCGCTGGAATCCGTACGCCGTACATGCTCGCGGTCGATCTTGTAGAACCGGTCCCAGATATCATTGAGTTTTTCCTTTGGAATTCCTTCGCCGTGATCTTCCACTTCAACACGTACATTGCCGTCTTTACGGAACGCGCGGACTTCAATCATTTTTGCATTGCCGGAATAGTTCACGGCATTTGTCATGAAATTATTGAAGACCTGTTCAATTCTGCTTTCATCCGCAAAGACCATCATGTTGTCATCACAGGTCACCTGAATCTCAAAGTCATCCTGCTTATGGTAGAAATGGTATTTCTGAACATTCCGGCGGATCAGTTCACTCATGGAGAACACTGTCCGATGAAGTTCGACAACATGATTGGAAAGCTTCGAGAGATCCAGGAGATCATCCACAAGGAATTTCAGCCGCTCACTCTCATTGATGATGACATCGAGATTTTCATCGGTTTTCTCGCCCGGAAGATCACGCATCATCTCCCCGTATCCCTTGATCATGGTCAGCGGTGTGCGCAGATCATGCGATACATTGGCGATCAGATCCCGCTTTGCCTGGTCAGCTTTCTGGATATCCGCAGCCGCCTGGGTCAGCGTATAGTTCAGTTCCTGCGCCTCCCGGTAAACATCCGTCGTCGGATCCGTCACATACGTTCCTTCCGGAAGTTTCTTGGCAGCCTCATTGATCTTCATCAGCGGTTTGGCAATCGTCCGTGTCATAAACCATGCCAGCAGAAGCACGGAAAGAAACAGGATGCCGGCAATATACAGAATCTGAAGACGGAGTGTCTGAATCGTGGCATTGACCGGAGACAGTCCGGCATAAACCATGACAACAGAGGTTCCGTAATCGGAGTCCACAATCCGGGTCAGCGTCAGATTTTTCATCTCCGCTTTTCCCCCTGGCGGCTCTTTCCCAATCTGCGGCCCGCCGGGAATTCCGATTCCCTCGGTTGTCGCAAGATATTCGTTGTTGTTTTCACGGGCAAGATCGTACTGTTCCAGAATCTCACGGGTGTTCATCCGGTACAGAACACACCCCATGTTTCCGGTAACCTGATCGATGCCGTTGGTATCAATGATCCTGACACAGGTATCATTGGACGCACTGACAGACCATATGGTGTCAGTGAGATCTTCACTGTTCCCTTCCTGCAGCGCGGCGACGACTTCATCACTTGCCTTTCGGACCATGTCCGTCTTGTATTTTTCATACATCGGCTCCAGAAGATACGTCTGAAATACCGTTAACAGCGCAATCAGTCCCAGCGCAAATACAGCCAGGTACAGTGTGATCTTAAATCTGAGACTTTTCTTTTTCAAAACGGTACCCAACTCCTCTCAGGGTAACGATATAACTGCTGTAATCGCCGAGATTCTTCCGCAGAAGCTTGATGTGTGTATCCAGTGTCCGGTCATCGCCGAAGAAGTCATAACCCCAGACTGTCCGTAGAATCTGTTCTCTTGTAAGTGCAATACCTGCATTCTTCACAAGATAAACAAGCAGTTCATATTCCTTCGGCGAAAGGTTGATCCGCTCTCCGCGGATCGACACGGTACGTGCGCTGAAATCGATCTCCATCTCATTCATGCGGAAGACATCTTCCCCGCCGGAGGACGGATTCACGCGTTTCAGAATCGCATGGATACGCATCATCAGTTCCTTTGATGAAAACGGCTTGACGACATAATCATCGACACCGAGATCAAATCCGTGAATACGGTCATACTCTTCACCGAGTGCCGACAGCATGATCACCGGAATGCCGGGACGTGTTTTCCGGATCTCACGGACCGCAGAAAAACCATCCAGATTCGGCATCATGATGTCCATTACGATGAGATCATAATTTGTCCGTTCGCAGTGCTCGACCGCTTCCAGACCATCCGCCGCTTCCTCCGTTTCAAACCCTTCGAATGCGGCATATTTCCGTATCATCTCGCGGATCTTTTCTTCATCATCGACAATCAGTATCTTCGTCATATCGTTCTCCTGGAATTGAGTATATTCGGTCAATGTGAATATCGTGTGAACTTATGCGGCTTTTGTGACAACATTTGCGACAGCTTTGATTTCCGGAACTTCAAGCTCTTCAATGGTTCCGTTATCACCGGCCTGAGCATAGCCTTCCCGCATCGGGATCTTTGCGAGGACCGGGATATTGTATTTCGCCGCAATCTCGTCAATATGCGATGTGCCGAAAATCTCGATATGAGCTCCGCACTCTCCGCATTCGACATAACTCATGTTTTCAACAAGGCCGAGCAGCGGAATATTCATCATATTGGCCATATTGATTGCCTTTTCTACTACCATGCCGACCAGTTCCTGCGGGGACGCCACAACAATGATTCCGTCAAGCGGCAGCGACTGGAATACGGTCAGCGGAACATCGCTGGTTCCCGGAGGCATATCGACGACCATGTAGTCCACATCGTCCCAGAATACTTCCTGATAGAACTGGCGGATCACACCGGCAACGATCGGACCGCGCCAGATGACCGGCTGATCATCGGTATCAAGCATCATATTGGAGCTGACGACCTGAATTCCGGTAGAAGTTTTTGCCGGGTAGGCAAGTTCTCCGTCACCGTACATCTTTTCCTTGATGCCGAATACTTTTGCCATGGACGGACCGGTAATATCGCCGTCAAGAACCGCGGTGCGCTTTCCTCTGCGCTGCAGTTCGCTTGCGAGCAGACTTGAAACAAATGATTTGCCGACACCGCCCTTGCCGGAGACGATGCCGATCACATGCTTAACCGAGCTGCGCGGATGCAGCGCGATTTTCATATCCTGCGGAGCAGTACGGTCTCCGCAGTTCGCAGAGCACCCTTCGCAGTTATGATTGCAGTTGCTGGAATTGATTTCACTCATGTTTTCTCTTTTTCTCCTCAAACACGGCTATTTTATCAAATCTTTATAAACCATGCACACTTCACACTTTTCTGATGGGAATCGTGATAAAATACCTGCGTTATAAGAAAAGAGGTGCCAATATGGCTGGATATGTAGTAGTTGGTAGTCAGTGGGGTGACGAAGGCAAAGGAAAGATCGTAGATCTTCTCGGAACACACATGGACATGGTTGTCCGTTTCCAGGGCGGAAACAATGCCGGACATACCGTTGTCGTGAACGGAAAAACCGTCATTCTCCACCTGCTCCCTTCCGGAATCCTCAACAAAGATGCCCTTTGCGTGATCGGTCCGGGCGTTGTCGTCAACCCGTTTGTACTGTTTGAAGAAATCGATAAGCTTCAGGCACAGGGATTTGACTGTTCCAATGTACGTGTCAGTGACCGTGCACATCTTCTCATGCCATATCACAAATATATCGATGAACTCGAGGAAATCGATGCCGGTGCCGGAAAGATCGGCACCACAAAGAACGGTATCGGTCCCTGCTATGCGGACAAATACAACCGTATCGGCATGCGCGTATGCGATCTCAAGGACTTGGATGTGTTCAAGGAAAAACTGAAGGTCATTCTTGCCAAGAAAAACCGTCAGATCGTAAATCTCTATAACGGCACACCGTTTGATTATGAAGAAGTGCTCGCACAGTTTGAGGCGATCCGTCCGCGTCTTCTGCCGATGATCATCGATGCGGTAGACAAGGTCAACAAGGCACTGGATGCCGGCAAGAACGTCCTGTTCGAAGGTGCCCAGGCAAATATGCTTGATATCAACTACGGAACCTATCCGTATGTCACATCCTCTTCTCCGACTGCCGCAGGTGTCTGTGAAGGCGCCGGCGTCAGCCCGAAGAAACTGGACCGCATAATCGGCATTGCCAAGGCGTACAGCACCCGTGTCGGTGAAGGTCCGTTTGTGACGGAACTGAACAACGAGATTGGCGAAAAGCTCCGCAAGACCGGCAACGAATACGGCGCAACAACCGGACGTCCCCGCCGCACCGGCTGGCTCGACCTTCCGGTCGTAAAACAGGCTGTCACAATCAACGGCATGACCGATCTTGCGATTACCAAGATCGATATTCTCAGCGGATATGATACCCTTCCGGTCTGCGTCGGATACAAGATCGGCGATACCGTATATGACACAGTTCCTGCGCTGATCTCCGACATTGAAAAGGCCGTTCCGGTCTATAAGGAATTCCCCGGCTGGAAAGAAGACATCTCCCAGTGCAGAACCTACGAAGAACTTCCGAAGGAATGCCGCGATTATGTCGAATTCATTCAGGAATACTGCGGTGTGCGGATCTGTCTGGTATCCGTCGGTCCAGACCGTCAGAGCAACATCGTTCTGAATCCGCTGATCTGAACTTCTCAAACGCAATCATAAAGGGCCAGTTCACCGAACTGACCTCTTTTTTTTCATTTACAAGCATTTCGGAATCACAGAATTTCTTCCATGATATATTCCATCTTTGATAAGCCGATGGATTCATAAAAGGCAATCGCCGACGGATTACAGGTCCATACATTCAGGGTGATATGGTAAGCACCGATCGATAAGGCATAGTCCTTTACCGCATCATAGATCCGTCTTCCGCAGCCGGAATGACGCACATTCTGATCCACGCAGAGATCATCGATAAATACGGTGATGATGTCCGTCATGTTTGAAGAATGCAGACGATGCTGGACAATACACATCGCATAACCGATGACGTTGTCCTGCGCATCGGTATCCACAAATACCGGAGTGTTTTCACAGTGAATCATTTCCCGCAGTTCCTCATCGCTGTATTTTGTTGTATTCGGAATAAAGATGTCGGGCCTTCCCTCCGCATGGATATTCAAAACCTGTAGAAGCAGTTCCTTCAGGCGCGGAATATCCTTGTCCACTGCACGTCTTACACTCATATCTCCCGTCTCCTTAAATATCTCCCGCCAAGTATATAATGGAACATGTAAGAAAGGTAACATATTGCACGAATGTTTTCCGATAACCTGATTGAGATCTGTGCGGGAAGCGCAGAAGATGTAATGACCGCATGCCGGTTTCCGATTGACCGAATTGAACTGAACAGCGCCCTGGAACTCGGCGGACTGACGCCGTCCCTTTCTGTCTTTCGTTTTGCGAAACAGCATACGTCTCTTCCCATCATGTGTATGGTCCGCCCGCGTGCCGCCGGTTTTATTTACAGTGAAACCGAATTTGAAATCATGCGCAGTGATGCAGAGCTGATGCTGGAGAACGGCGCAGACGGAATCGTATTCGGATTTCTGAACCCGGACCATACCGTTGATGAAACACGCACTGCAGTACTTGCCGAACTGGCGCATGCCCATGGCTGCCAGGCCGTATTCCACAGGGCATTTGATCAGACTGCCGATCCCTTCGCTGCGGCGGAGGCATTGATCCGATGCGGCATTGACCGTGTACTTACCAGCGGCCAGAAAGACACAGCACCTGAAGGTGCACCGCTGATCGCAGAACTGATCCGGCGTTATGAACCCTCGCTTTCGATTCTGCCCGGGGCCGGCATCAATGCGGAAACGATCCTCGCCGTCAAACAGGAAACAGGTTCACGGCAGTTTCACATGACCGCCAAATCACTGCGGAATGACAGCGGAACCTACCCTGCCGTCGATGCCAGAAACATCCAGGCAGTCATGAATGCTCTGCGTACATACGCTTCCGCATCCGGACAGCCGGTACTGACCCGCGAAGATGCGGAAATGCTGGAACAGGAACAGTACGAACAGACACTCGCAATAGGGTAGAGGGGGGCTAGTTAGTCCCGCCCCTCCCGTTGCACCGTACGTACGGTTCTCGTATACGGCGCTACATTTGTATTGTTAACACGAACTACTCAGATAGTAGTTCAAGGGATCGATCAGCCCTGGTCGATC
>JAFOLE010000196.1 GCA_017419465.1 Solobacterium sp.
GAAGTATTTTTACTATATCGCCGACATTAAAACCCGCATGGAGGAAATCCGCCGGGTAGACTACAAAATGGCCGGCGTGCACTCCATTGATTTTGAACGCGTCCGCACCAGGGCGCACGGCAATAAGGACGCAAGACTTGTTGCCTATATTGAACTCAGTACCGAGCTCAACCGTCAGCTTCAGGAAGTCGAAGAGAAAGTCCTGTGGATCATCAACAGTATCGGACGGATTCCGGATCCAAGCTTCCGGCCGATCGTGTGGATGCTGTATGTGCAGGGGAAGCGGATCGCAGAAGTTGCCGACCTCTATGACATGTCCAAGGATTATCTTTCCCAGCTGGTCAGTGCGGAAATACGAAAACTGTTTCCGGCCGGTGCGGAAGATGAAGAAGACAGATAACCGATAGGAACGATTACAGAAACAGACAACGACCTGGAACGGATGGCATAGCAAGCCGGAAATACCCAGGTCTTTTTAGTGGGATGAGCGTTGGACCACCCTTGCCGTTCCTGTCCGGCAATTGCCTGAGATGACAGTTCCTGAAGGGTCCGCATCAGTTACGCTGAAAGAGAAGATGATTGCCGGCAGGAAATGCCGTGATCCAATCGGAGGTTGCCATGAAAAAGATTTTTGCGGGTATTCTTACGGCCGCCCTGCTTGCGGGATGCGGAAATGCATCACTTCTGGAGAAAAATCTGAGTGCAGTTTCTGTCGGGGTCGGGTCGAAACTGCTGTCCGGCTCGGGTTCGCCCATCAGCGCAAAAACCGAAGCGCTTCTGCCGGCAGTGAACAGTACTGTGTCTGCCGGCAGGTATACCGGCGAAGGAGAAGTCGCACCATCTGATTTTGCGGAATTTATGACATTTTATTCGGACGGAATACCGTCCGATGCCGCATATCCGGCTCTGAGATATGCGGAGGGCAGCTGGAAATATTATCTGGACATGCAGGATGCGGATACCGGAGGCGTACGGTTCAATGAGCTCGGCCTTGCGGATCTGAGTCTTAACCGGCAGAAGGAAACGGTGATAATCACCCTGCATCCGCGTATGGCCGGAGATGGCTATGAACTGTATCCGGAGACAGATGAAGAAGTCGGCTATGAACCGTTTGAGGGCGGTCTGGATGACCGGGGTGCACTCAAGCTGGCGGGCAATGATGTGATACTGTATATCACCGCTTACTTTGCGTGGTCAGGAAGAGAATACGTCATGGGAGAAACCTGGTACTCCGAGGAATCCTGTGGGCTCTTCCTGCTTACAAGAGGCCAGCAGTAACACAGGGGCCGCAATATCATGGCTGGAAAATGCAGGGAATGTTCTCTGCATTTTTACGTGCATATGGGAATACATGCCCCCAGTGTGCGTGGTAATCTGTTTCTCGTTATGAGTAATGCGGGGGAACGACTGAAATATACAACCGCCGTAATTCTGTACGGAACGATCGGAATGTTTCTGCGCAATGTCTCACTTCCCAGTGAAGTGACCGCCATGTACAGAGGCATTCTCGGCTCACTGTTTATTCTGCTGTTCCGGCATCTCACAAAGCATCCGATGGGCATCACCGGCTGGATTGGAACCGTGCTGGTCATCGGTTCGGCACTGCTTGGAGAACTGCACGGAACCGGACAATAACCGCGTATAAGAAAAACCGCATTCAGCTGCGGTTCCTTTCGTAATGGGGCATAGCTGCCTGATATTACTTCGCTTTCCGAAGCAGCGGCACATAGCAGAGGAATACTGCCAGGCATGCGAGCGCGGTGATGATAACCAGATACAGCCACCATTGCCAGATTGCGGTAAGGCGGATGCCGAGCGGATTCTGGGTTGTGAAGAAGAAGTTGGTCATGAATTCCACACTGACAAGTTTTCCGTCAACATAGGTCGGACTTGCGAGCAGGGAGTTCAGATAAATGGACAGAACGCCAAGCGCGATCACGATCAGCATGGTGCGGATCATCGTTTTCCGGCTGAACGCAACCTCACCGGAGCGGACGATCAGAATGCTTAAAGCGATAAGCATGGAATGGAAGATAAAGAACTGATAGGAAAGCAGGGACGTAAATGCCTGGTCCGGAGTTATGGATGTCTGGAAAATTGAAGGCATCGCAAGTGCCAGAATCGCCCCGCACAGTGCGGTGGGATACATGAAGCTGAGCATGGCATCCCGCTTCTGTCTGTTTTTTGTGAACCGTGTATAAAAGATGAACAGAATCTGTATGGAACAGAAATGAAGCGGCATATGGTTCATCGGAAGATACGGAAGCAGCAGTTCCCCTCCCGAAGACGGAACCAGATCAATGACGCTGATCATCTTGGTAAGTTCGGAAAGAAAGGAGATTACACATGCGCTCGTCAGAATCTGCTGGAGGGTGGGCTTTTTCCGTGCCGCTGCCGCAACCATTGCGACAACCATCAGGGCACAGATACCAAGCCATACAATGTGCTGCCAGGAAAACATAAGTTACTGATCCCCCTTTCCCTGGTGGGACGGACCGCCCCGGAGTTTTCGAAAATCGTAAAACCAGATCCATGACAGTATATGGTTCAAAGACGCAAGTGCCAGGGAAATGATGTAGCCGACGATATAGATTCCGGTAAGGCAGATCAGTTTGAAGCCCCATCCGGTGTTGTCAAAATCCAGGAATGAATACGGCGCCAGGCTGGACGGCAGGATCCGAAGCCCGAACAGCACAAACATGATCAACGCGTACAGTGTGATATACATCGTACCGTAGAACGGTTCCAGAGGCTTCAGCTTGCCGATCGGCGCATCATTGATCACGAAGCTCGTCACCATCAATGTCGGTATGACCAGATGCATCATGATACCGGTGTAGGAAGTGACATCCGGCAGATCCGGTACCAGCGGGGTAAGGCCGACCATGACGACCGTGAAAATCAC
>JAFOLE010000197.1 GCA_017419465.1 Solobacterium sp.
CAGATCGGCAAGCGGTTCACATTCGGCGGCCAGCCGGCAGAAGACCAGCGTGTCTACTACTTCAACATCAAGGAGCTCCCGGGCGTCAAGTACGGCACCCCGTCTCCGATCCCCTTCCGTGTCATTGACCGCAACATCGGTCTTGATATCGACATCGCTGTAAAGTGCTTTGGTGAATACAGCCTCAAGGTTGCCGATCCGATCAGCTTCTATACCAATGTCTGCGGAAACTTCGCAAACGTATATCCGGTCAGCGAAATTGAAAGCCAGCTGAAGACCGAGCTGCTCACCGCACTCTCTCCGGCATTCGCAAAGCTCTCCGCTTCCGGTGTCCGTTACTCTGAGATTCCGGCACACACCCAGGAACTCGCAGATGCGCTCAATGAACAGCTCTCCAAGAAGTGGAAAGAGCTCCGCGGTCTTGAGATCGTCAGCTTCGGTGTATCCTCCATCAAGGCATCTGAAGAAGATGAACGCATGATCAAGGAAGCACAGCGTGATGCGATGTACCGTGATCAGTCCTACGCAGCCGCTACCCTCGTCGGTGCTCAGGCACAGGCGATGAAGGATGCCGCGAAGAACGACGGCGGCGCAGCTGTCGGCTTCATGGGCGTAAACATGGCCGCAAACGCTGGCGGCGCAAACGTCGGTCAGCTCTATGCCAACGGCCAGGCGCAGGCAGCTCCGGCTGCGGCTCCGGCAGGCGGCTGGACATGCCCGAAGTGCGGTACCGTGAATACCGGCAACTTCTGCGGTAACTGCGGCGAAAAGAAACCGGCTGACGGCAAGTGGATCTGCCCGAAGTGCGGTGCGGAAAATGCGGGTAACTTCTGCAGCACCTGCGGAGAAAAGAAGCCTGCGTAATCCGATCCTGAATCATTCCGACACAGCCGGCCCGTTTCTTCCGGCTGTGCCGTTTCACGGGAAAGGAGAGGTACTATGGCCGAACAGTTATCTAACTATAAATGCCCCAACTGCGGCGGTCCGCTTCGGTTTGACCCGAAAGAGCAGAAACTGAAATGCGAATACTGTGACTCTCTCTTCACCCAGGAGGAGGTTGAGCAGTTTTACCGTCCTTCTGAACTTGCGGCGGCTTCCGGCGGAACCGATACCCAATGGGCGACCGACACCGGTGACTGGAGCGAAGAAGAGGCCGCACACATGCGTGCCTACAGCTGCCCGTCCTGCGGTGCCCAGCTGATTGCGGATGAAAATACCGCAGTCACGATCTGCCCTTACTGCAACAACCCCACGGTTGTCGCAGGACAGTTTGTCACGAAGAAACCGCAGTATCTTCTGCCCTTCCAGCTCGATAAGGACAAGGCAGTGGAGATACTGACCCAGTTCTACAAGGGAAAGCCGCTTCTGCCGAGGGCATTCACTTCACAGAATCATATCCGGGAGATCAAAGGCGTATACGTTCCCTTCTGGCTGTACAACGGCGTGATGGAAGCGGATATGACCTTCACCGGAGAGCGTGTCCAGCAGTTCTCCCACGGTGATGACATCATCACCGAAACCAGTCATTACAATATTGTCCGGCGCGGCACGGTATCCTTCTCAGGTGTCCCTGCCGATGCCTCCAGCAAGATGCCCGATCAGTACATGGATGCCATCGAACCGTTTGACTATACCAAGCTGGTCGACTTTGACACGATGTATATGGCAGGCTATCTTGCGGACAGCTATGACGTCGACGAAGAGGAAGACCGCAAGCGCGCAGATATGCGCATGACCAACTCCACGGTTTCTTCCATCAGTAATACGGTACACGGCTTTACCAGCGTTGCGCCGACCTCCGTCAATATCCGGCGGATCGACGGTGCGGCTGCGTATGCCTTCCTGCCGGTATGGCTGTTATGTACGACCTGGAACGGCAACAACTATCTGTTTGCGGTAAACGGTCAGTCCGGCAAGATCGCCGGTGACCTTCCGTCTGACAAAACGCTGATGATCAGCTGGTTCCTCGGCATTGCGTTCGGACTCTTTATTCTCGGTGCGGTTATTTCCTACTTTGCGGGAGGTGGATTCTTATGAGAAAGCTGAAACTGTTCTCCCTGTCCGCCATCCTGTCAATGATACTGTTCCTGCTGGCACTGCCGGTTCCGGCAAAAGCCGCAAACGCATATGTCATTGATGAAGCAGGGATGCTGACGACAGATGAACTGCTTGCCTTAAACAATCTGGCAGAGGAAATCTCCCTCCGTCAGGAATGCGGTGTCTATGTAATCATCACAAAGGACATGCATGGATACAGCGAATCAAAATTCGCGCAGGGAATCTTCATGAACTACGATCTCGGTTATGACCGGGGTGATTCCGAAGGCGCAAGCGGCGTCCTGCTCGCAATCTCCTACGGGGATTCCTACTATGACTCCATTGCCTACGGCGCCGCATCCGGCACCTTTACCACTTCCAAACTCGACCGGCTCAATGATATCGCCTATGACTATCTGAGCCAGGGCGACTGGAACGGATGTGCCGATGCGTTTATCCGTGAGTGTGACAACATGCTTACACAGAGCGGGTATACCTACTATGTGCCACAGTATACCGATCCGACGATCGACCCGACGGAAGTCGTCACTTCACCTGCCCAGCGCAGAGAGCGCTGGCTTGGAACACTTCCGTTTGCGGGCGCCATCAGTGCTGGAATCGGTGCCGTCTCCGTCTTCTTCATGAAGGGCAAAAACAAAACGACCCGCATCGCAAAGGAGGCAGACCGGTACATTATCAATAACGGTATCCGTGTTACGGTATCCCAGGAGCACTTCACCCACAAAACCCGCACGGTCACCCATGTGCACCGTGATTCCGGGGGAGGCGGAAGTTCCGGCGGCGGACACAGCTATCACAGCAGCGGCTTCTCGCATTCCAGCGGAGGCGGTCACTTCTGATTCAACTATGGCATCGTGAACAGCGATGCCTTTTTTGTGCGGATTTTTTTATCTTACGCAATATATGTACATTGCAGGAAGAATCTTGCGAATATGGGATATTTCATATATTGTGGAGATGAGGAGATGAACCAATATCTGGCCAGATTCTACAAAACCAGAAGCGGGGGCACTCACGCACAGGAGTTTCTGATGCAGCTTGATAAGAAACTGCGCGCAAACATGATGAGCATGATTACGTTACTTCAGGAAAAAGGCCCGGATCTGCGCATGCCTTACAGACGGCATCTGTCAGACGGCATCTTCGAGCTGCGCGCTAAACAGGGCACGAACATCTGCAGAATGCTTTTCTTTTTCTGTCCTGATCAGACCATTATTCTGACAAATGGATTTGTTAAGAAAACGCAGAAAACTCCATTTCAGGAGCTGTATCGTGCCAAAAAATATCGGATGGACTATTTCCTCAGGAGGGACAATGACCAAAACATTTAATGAATTTCTGGAAGAACAGCTTCAGGATCCGGAATTTAAAAAGGAATATGATGCACTGGAATCAGAACGCAATCTGATTCGGGCAGCTGTTGACGCCCGCAAAGCATCCGGTCTGACGCAGAAAGAACTGTCTTTGCGGACCGGAATTGCACAGGCTGACATCAGTAAACTCGAGCACGGAAATGCCAATCCCTCTATCCGAACCCTGCAGAGGCTCGCGAAAGGAATGGGTATGCGGCTCCATATTTCCTTTCTTCCGGACAATAATCAGAATTCTTAAAAACACGCAGTCATCCGGCTGCGTGTTCAGTTTCCATGGAGGTGGATAAGCACCACTTCATTTTTCGCAGGGCATTTGTAATGAAAGCCCCATCCGGAGACACCGGATGTTACGACGGCAGTCATGTCATTGTACTGACGCATTCCGTAGACCACATTTGCCTTCCAGTACACTGCCGCGATCATCGGAATATTGAAGCCATGGGTGTGCCCGCTCATCACGAGGTCTGTCCCAAGGTCTGCCAGTTTCTGAAACTCTGTCGGACGGTGTTCAAGAACCAGTACGGTATCATCGTCATCTGCCGCAGAGAGAATCTCCTCCGCAGTCATCCTCACCTGTCCGTCATCCTTGCGGCCAAGCAGAAGAAGGTCATCGCGTAACCGGACGCCGCGGTCTTCCAGAGAGACTGCGCCGGTTTCATCAATTGCCCTGCGCAGAATTTCCGATTCCGGATCATCATGATTGCCCAGGGTATAGTACACGCCGAGCGGTGCTTCAAATCCGCGCAGCACCTCCCCCAGCATCTTCATATCGCTTCTGCCGGTTGTCTCATCAAAGATATCTCCGCCGATCAGGATGACATCGGGGTCCGCCTGCTTCACCAGCTCGCTGAGTCTTGGATACAGACTGTCCCAGTTGCCGGAGCCGGCATGCGTGTCCGCAATCAGTACAATATCCAGCGGTTCCTTCCCGTTCATCGAGCCCGACGCAACATCATATTCCGTCAGATACAGATGGTCCGCATTGAAGAACCCGACACTGGTAAGCAGATAGGCAAGCGAAGCCGTCAGCACTGCCCGATGCGGTGCCCCCGGAACCTTCCACGACAGGGACCGGTCCGGATGTTTCTTCAGAAACAGTCTGTAGATGAAACGGATCACTGCCCCGATCGCAAAGAAGATGCCCATGATCATGATCGGGACATAGTAAAACGTACTGATGACAACACTGAGACGCGCCAGCCAGTGATACGGAATATCCCTGTACATCAGAAAGGTAAGCTCCAGGCTGAGGACGCCGATCACATGATACGCAATCAGAATCAGCTTCCTCCCCCAGGTCTCCTTCCACTCCTTCGGAAAGAAGTAATATACGAACAGGGATATGATCACAAACCCGTTGAATGCAAGAAGAAAGGAAAAACGGTTCATCTTCACCTCGATACAGAACTATTATAGTCTTCGTACGTTTTGCACAGGCGACAATCTTCCTCTTCCCGTTTGCGGATTTTTCCGTAAGATAATATCGGAGACTGAAATGAGAAATACAAACCGTAAACCGAACCGGAACGCAAAACCGGTAAAGAAAACAGAAACCGGACCGAAGAAGCCCCTTACCACGGCGACCTTTGTCGTAAAGCGCAGTGATGAGCTTCTGAATTTTCTGCTTGGAAAATATGAGGGAAAGCTTTCCCGCAACAGCGTCAAGAAACTGCTCAGCGACCGCAAGGTTCTGATCAACGGTTCAATGACGACCCAGTTCAACTATCCCCTTGCCAAGGATGATGAAGTTGCGATCGCAAAGAATCCGATCCGCACCAAACCCGTGCGCAGTGCCGCACCGGTTCCCCAGGTACCGTCCATCAAGCCGTACATCATCTATGAAGATGAGGAATTCCTTGCGGTAAACAAACCCGCCGGCTTACTGTCCGTCGAATCGGACAAGGAGAATACCTGTGCCTATCAGATGGCGGTGGAATATCTGAAGAAGACTGATGTGCGGTGCCGTCCCTACATTCTTCACCGCATTGACAAGGAAACCTCCGGCGTGCTTGTCTTTGCGAAGGACATCAAAATTCATTCCATGCTGAAGATGCACTGGAATGAGGATGTGACGATGCGCGAATACTATGCGGTCGTTGACGGACATCCGGACGAAGAATCCGGACGCCTGGTCAATTATCTGAAGGAAAATCAGAACCACATGGTCTATGTCACAAATGATCCGCGCGGAAAGAAAGCCATCACCAACTATGAGACCGTTGCCTCTTCGAAGGATTACAGCCTGCTCAGAGTCGTGATCGAGACCGGACGGAAAAACCAGATCCGTGCCCAGATGAATGAGATCGGACATCCGATCCTCGGAGATGACAAGTATGCACGCATTCCCTCTCCGATCGGACGCCTCTGCCTGCACGCCTCCGTGCTGGAGTTCATTCATCCCGTCACAAAAAAACCGATGCGTTTTACCGCACCGGTTCCTTCAGAATTCAAGACGATCGTTTCGAAGAATCGATGATCCTCGTCATCCGCACAAAGTAACCGTTTGCCCGCATGACTTCGCTCGCATTGTGAAGCAGATGCGGGCTTTTTGTTATACCGAAGACCGTGCTTCCGCTTCCGGACATGAGCGCTCCGTCAAAGCCAAGATCAAGCAGGGTCTCCTTCACTTCCCGGATCTCTTCCACAAGATCCAGCGATACCTTTTCCAGGGAATTGCCGAGCCGGGAGATCATGCCGTCATAGTCTCCCTTCTCCAGCGCTTCCTTCATGCCGTCGACATCCGGGTGTTCAATCGTGCTGAAGTCCAGTCCGCCGAAGGCTGCCTTTGTGCTGACGCCGCGGCGCGGTTTTACCAGCAGGATCCCAAACTCTGCCGGACACTCAAACGGTGTCAGGATCTCGCCGATTCCTTCCACCAGCGCCGGCCGGTTCACCAGACAGAACGGCACATCCGCGCCGACTTCCTTGGCAATGTCGATCAGTTCCTGATACGGAAGATTCAGACGAAGCAGGCGGTTGATGATGCGGATCGCCGCAGCCGCATCTGCGCTGCCTCCCGCAAGACCCGCCTGGGTCGGAATATGTTTCAGCAGTGTGCAGGCAAAGTTCTGATCAAAGCCGCACCGTTCCTGCATGACATGGATTGCCTTGATTACGGTGTTCTTGTCATTGACCGGAAGATAGGATCGGTTCAGGGACATCGTTGTCTCCGCTGCCGGCACAAGATCCACCACATCATAGAAATCCACCGGAACCATGATCATCCGCAGATCATGATAGCCGTCTTCTCTGCGCCGGACGACATCCAGGCAGAGATTGATTTTCGCATAGGCTCTTTCTCTCATTATCCGTTCCTCTTTCGATATGCATCATACAATGCATGAAATGCATTCACATCCAGTTCCTGTGCCCGCACGCCGCTTTCCAGTCCGGCATCCTGCAGGATATCCTGCGCCGTCTCCCCGCTTCCGGTATATTCCTTCAGGTTGTTGTACAGCGTCTTGCGGCGCTGCTGGAAGGCTGCCCGGATGAGCGCAAAGAATTCCGGATCAGCCGTGACGTCCGGTTTCCGGTGGAACTGCACGATTGCGCTGTCCACATTCGGTGCCGGCGAAAAGGCGGTGCGGGGAACCGTAAACAGCTTCTTCACCTTATACAGGCACTGCGCCTCGACACTCAGGGCACTGTAATCTGCGGTGCCGGGTTTTGCGCTGAAGCGGTCTGCGACTTCCTTCTGAATCATGACCGTAATGTATTCAATGTCCTTCGGTCCTTCAAACAGTTTGAAGAGAATCGGACTGGTCACATAGTACGGCAGATTGGCGCAGACATTCACGCCGCCGTACGCATTCTTCAGTTCGCTGACCGACGCCTCGAGATCACACTCCAGAAAGTCCTGCAGGATGATCTCAATATTATCGTAATCCTTCAGTTCTTCCCGCAGTACCGGAAGAAGCCGTTCATCCACCTCATAGCTGCGCACATGCGCCGCGCGCAGGGCGAGCTGTTCCGTCAGGGAACCGATGCCCGGGCCGATCTCAATGACCGCATGTTCACAGTGTGCGGCTTCCGCAGCTCTTGCGACAACCGAAACATCAATCAGAAAATTCTGACCGAAGTTCTTCTTCGCCCGCAGGTTATACGTATTCAGGATTTCTCTTGTCCGCGCAACACTCGCAATCGGTCGTTTATCCATTATGCTTCTCCAGTACTTCCTTTACCTGTTCCGCCGTAATGCCGCGGCGGGCCAGGATCGTTCTCAGATATTTTGCATTGCCTTCGCCAAGGTGGAACGCGCGCGACACCGTCTGCCGCTTTTCCGCGCTGTCGGGCTGTCCGGCAAGGCCGAGTTCATAAAATTCTGCCGGACTGATTTCCTTTCCATCCGGCTGTTCAAGCACCGTCGCATTGGCCAGTGCTTCCTGCAGGACCGCAAAGGAGGCATGTTCAACGCCGACCTTGTGCTTCGTTCTGGCATCGGCCTTCATGACAAACGCATGCATGCATTCCGGCACTTCCGCTTCGATCTTCGCCCGGATCATTTTTCCCGGTCCGTCTGGATCGGTGAAGACAATAATGCCGGTACGGCCTGCGGCTTCCTTGACTTTCTCCATGACCGCATCATCAATTCCCATTCCGCCGGTGACGATCGTCTCACAGTCAAAGTATTTTTTCAGATGTGCGCTGTCATGCATGCCTTCGACAACGATCACCTCTTTGATATACGGCTTCATCGCATCTCCAGGAACCGCTGCCAGTTATTCACAATCACCGGCGCAAGTTCCGTCACTTCCATATTCCGGCATTCCGCCATGCGGGCAACGATATAGGGAATATTGCTCGGCTCATTGCGCGTGCCGCGCACCGGTTCGGGCGCCATATACGGGCTGTCCGTTTCCGAAAGCAGATAGTTTACATCCATCGAGGAAACAACCTCTCTGGCATGCCGTGCATTCTTGAAGGTCACCGGTCCGCCGAGCGAAAGATAATAGCCAAGCTTGACGAATTCTCTGCCCATCTCCGCACTGCCGGAAAAGGAATGCATGAGACCGTGGCAGCGGTGTTCCTTCATGATATCGAAGGTATCCTGCATGGCGTCGCGGCTGTGCACGCAGATCGGTTTCTGCAGTTCATTGGCCAGATGAATCTGTTCGATGAACAGCTCGCGCTGTTTTGCGCGCATTGCCTCATCTTTTTCCCAGTAGTAATCAAGACCGATTTCCCCCACGCAGGTACAGCGGGGATCCTTCATCACCCTGATAAATTCCTGTTTCTTCTCCGGCGTCAGGTCATTGACGTCGGTCGGAAAGATGCCGCAGCTGACCCTGATGTGCGCGGGATCCGTCTCTGCATATTCCATTGCGCGGTATGCCTCCTCTGTGGAGGTGCACATGATGTTGAGCAGGATTACGCCCTTATCCTTTGCGCGCTGTATCATTTCCATGCGGTCTTCGTCGAAGTCATCGCTGAAGGCATGCGCATGGCTGTCGAGATAAATCAGATTGTCCATTGTATTACTTTCCGAGGCAGAACCGGCTGAATATCTCATCCAGCAGATCTTCTCTGCCTGCTTCTCCTGTGATTTCCTTCAATGCATACCATGCATTCTGCAGATCGACCGTCACAAGGTCGATTTCATCCCCGGCCTCAAGCGATGCCTTTACGGCTTCCATATATCCCTTTGCCTGCAGGGCAAGTCCGATCTGACGCTCGTTGTTTAACGTTTCCTCTTTCGCCGCAAGAATGCCGTCCGCATACATGGCGCGGATCCTATCCAGCAGCGGTTCAATATCATGATTCAGTGCGGAGATGGACAGTTCGCCCGGAATCTCCGTCTGATCATTCTTGTTATAAACGACGATGCGGGACATGCCTGCGGTGCGGTCGAGCAGTTTCTGGTCTTCTTCCGTGATGCCGGCCGTGCCGTCGATCACCACGATGACGAGGTCCGCATTCTCCAGTGCCTTGATGGATTTTTCAATACCGATCTGTTCGATCGAATCCCCGGCCTCATGAATGCCTGCAGTATCGATCAGATTCAGTGTCAGATCATCGATATGCACGGTGCCTTCCACCAGGTCTCTTGTGGTTCCCGCAATGTCTGTGACGATTGCCTTGTCTTCCTCAATCAGCGCATTAAGCAGAGAGGACTTTCCGACATTGGGCCGTCCCAGAATGACGGTATTGAGGCCGCTGCGTACGTTGACTGCCGCCTGCGCTTTTTTAATAAGAGTATCGGTTTCCGCAATCCAGTCATTGACCCGCGGCAGAAGCTCTTCTTCCGTCAGCTGGTGCACATCATCGTATTCGGGATAATCAATATTCACTTCGATCATCGCAACGATCTGACTCAGCGAATCCACCAGCGGCTCCAGCAGTTTCTTCACGCTTCCCTTCAGTCCGTGTACGGCCGACTTCGCATTGACTTCATCGCCCGCCTTGACGAGATCATTGACCGACTCTGCCTGCGAAAGATCCATCTTTCCGTTGAGGAATGCACGCTCGGTGAATTCCCCGCGCCGTGCCATGCGGGCGCCTGCCCCAAGCACCAGTGAGAGTACTTTCCGTGTTACGAAGACACCACCGTGTCCGCTGATCTCCACCATGTTTTCCCCGGTATAGGACCGCGGGGCACGGAAGACACTGACCAGCACTTCATCGACCGGTTCGTCTCCTTCCCGGATTTCTCCGTAATGGAGGGAATAGCCGGGCGCGTTTAAAAGGTCTTTCGAAAAGATCCGGTTCACACAGGTGATGGCTTCTTCGCCGCTCACCCGGATTACTGATAATGCGCCGCCCTGGGCGGTCGCGATTGCTGCAATGGTTTCATTCATCGGTTAAAGTTTAGCACAAGTGTCCTCCTGCGTGAGGCACCGCGGGGCATGGATTTAAAAAGGCTGTACAGACAGCCTGTACAGCCGATCGGACTCTGTTCTTACGATACGGGAATTACTGAACGGCAGGAACGAATTCAAATACCATTCCGTCCGCAATCTTTTCCTGATCTTCTTCCCAGGTCATGGTGTTGTTTTCCGCATTGAAGGTGAAGGTTCCGTGTCCGCCGACATAGACTTCCTCTTCACTGGTCATCTTGCCGTCAGCGTCGTAAACAACATTCTTCTTAACGCCGTCCTGGTAGTAGACCGTATGCTTCTCCGCATCAAAGGTTCCGCTCATGGTCCACTCGGAAGACTCGGTTGCGCTGCTTCCCCAGTGTACGGTGATGAGCGCGCCGTCCTTGTCCTGTGCTTCGACATGGACGCTGCAGCGGTCTGCCTGATAGTCGCCGACCACATTCATGACAGGGTTCTGTCCTTCTTCCGCAGTCGCTGCGGTTTCTGCCGGTGCTTCGGCAGGTGTTTCAGCCGGTGCCTCTGCCGGAGTTTCCGCGGGCTTGGAGCCGCATGCGGAGAGCGCACCCGCCAGCATTGTTGCCGCAAGAATCTGCTTTAACTGTTTCATATGTTTTTTCTTTCCTCCTGATCACATCGTTATATACGAGTCACAATGCGATTCACCTCACCCCGGTATCCGGTATGGATCCAGCGGCGGATATCCCGTATTCCGTCCGCAGTTCATCATAGCGGCGGATCGATTCGGTAAAGCGCGCTTCCAGCGCATCAAACGGAATCAGTCCGTCTTCATTGACGTCCACGTCTTCAAACTGCAGGGTGACCGACATCGGCGGATTGTCCAGTGTCAGTAACGGCATGGAACGAAGCTGTTCGGTGCTCTGATACACCAGACGGACGCGGGCATATTCCTTCCCTGTGCGGTCCGTGTATTTTTCAAAGACTACTTTCGAACCGATCGGGGTATCCGATTCAATCGCACCCGGCAAAGTATACTCCCTTGCCTTCAATGCCGCAAGCACAGTCGCAAGGTTGGAGTCATGACCGCACAGGAAGGCAAACTTTCTGCCCGGATGGTTCAGTTCCTTCTGAAGCTCCTGCAGTAAGGGATGTGCGACATTCGGCGCAATCAGCGGCGTCGTATACAGCATATCCACATAGGCATCCTTGATTTCCGAGATGTCCTTCCACTGTTCTTCGGTGAGATCATTTCCGAACGCCGCCTTCTGCGCATCCGGTTCTTCATAATACTGCAGGACCAGCGCATCACTGATTGAAGTCGCCTGCCGCAGGGAGCCTTTCGTGCCGGGCTCCGCATTTTCCTTCAGTACGAATTCCATATCATCGGTTCTGAAATCCGTCAGTTCGCCGCTCTGATATCCTTTGGATTCCGTATAGTCAATCACATCACTCAGCAATGCATACTCATCCGTAAGATCCGTGAGGCTTTCCTTCATCTGTTTCTCTGCGTCTTTCGCATAGGCCTCATTCACAAAGGTCAGCTGCGGGGTAAACACCGGATCCATCTTGTCGTATTCCTGATGGGTTTCGATCGAGATGTTTCCGACCGGCAGGAAGCCCCCGCCGAAGTATTCCGCGGTTGCGATCGTACGCTGCTTGGCGTTGGCATAGAAGCGCACGTCCTCTCCCTGCGGCCGCCAGTTCTCCGGAATGAATTTCTCACTCTCCAGCCACTTGCGGAAATACTGTCCCATCTCAGTTTCCAGCGTACCGCCCCGCAGGGAAAGTTCACTGGCATTGGAGGACCATTCCGTCCATTCGTGCGGAGTCGCAAGGTCCACCGCCGAGCCCGCTGTCGAGAGCGGTGCCCGGATGCTGTGGCGGCTGAGCACCACCACTTCCTGCAGTGTATAGTCTTCCGGTACTTCGGTTTCTTCCGCTTTCAGAGAAAGTGCGGATACATGCAAACTGCTCAGCAGGAAGACCAGGCTGAGCAGAATTCGGGTATAGCAGTGTTTCATCATTTCACTTCTTTTCATTGCGGTACGGATCAATGGAATGCAGGGTCCCTGCGCCGGAGGGCGTGATGCCGTTTACGGCAAGGGACGGATTCTTTGTATGCAGAAACTGTGCAACACGGGCAGCCTGATCTTTTAACGCCATTTCCACCGGCAGAGTTCCCTGATCGGTCTCAAGATTCAGAAACAGTTTCCCGCGGCTGGTTTCCTCAAAGGTCACGCTGTGAATCTGATCATACTTCAGATCAAAGACCTGACCGGTCTTGTATCCCAGCATCCTTCCTTCCAGGAAGAATGCCATGCCGATCATGACCGCACCATTGAAGGCATTGAGGTCCGGCACTTTCTTCAGCTGGCGGGATACCGTGAACTTTTCACGGTAGTAGACAACCATCACCGCAAAGAGCACCAGGCCGATCGCAATACCGATATAACGCATGACATGATTGCCCGACATCGTATAGAGAAAGGCAAAGACGAACACGCCAAGCGCAAGTCCCGGCAGCGCAAAGACGTACTTTGACGAGACGTAGGACTGAATATAGCGTTTTACCATAATGCCTTATTCCTGTTCGCGGGCAGCTTTTGCCTGCAGGGTCTTTTCATAGCTGAGGTATTCCGCATTCTTTTCCTGGTTGGTCTTCCAGGTCTCGGCCATCGCCTCAAGCTTCACATCGTTTTCGGAAATGCTGAGAAGATGCAGGATGCATTTGTCATTGTGGAAATACCGCGCAATCTGCGCATACAGTTCCTGCGTCAGCGGAATATGATCGCCGCCCATCATGCGGATATCCGCGAGTTCCAGCGCTGCGCCCCAGGTTTCCGCCCCCATCGTTGTGACAACCTTGACGAGTTCGGCAAGCGCGGCAGGTGTATGGTACTGTTCCGGAATCAGGGAACGGAATTTCAACAGGCTGTTGTAGCGTTCGGTGAGCTTGTGATACTGCGGAAGCTGCGCATTCAGGAAGCCGGACTCGGTGGTATTGAGTTCATCGCTTACGGATGCCGTGTCATTGGTATCCTTCAGAATCTTCTGTTCAATGCCGGAGAGCTTGTCTTCCAGTGCCTTGCGGCGTTCGCGCCAGTTTTTCTGTGCTTCCTCAAACGCACGCTTCGCGCTGTTTGCGCGGAGTGTCTGGATAATCAGACCGAGGATCAGAATCAGCGGAAGTATTAACATCAGCACCATCATCAGCGGGCTGGACAGGCTGTTTGTGACAATCGTCATTCCGCCTGCCTGGCTGTATACCGCCTGCGGGAATACCAGGAAGGACGGCAGAGCCGCAAAGATTCCGTCAATCGCACCGATGCCGGTGACCGGTTTTACACTCGGGTCAAATGCGATCTGTCCGCTGAGCACCGCCGCATAGATCCAGTATGCCAGCAACAGTACAAGCAGAAGAATCCAGAACCAGAGGTCCTTTCCGCGTTCCTGCAGTTTGGGTTCCTCGCCAAGTGCTTCGAGTTCCTTGCGCGCTTCTTCGGCCTCATGTTCGAGCTGAATCTTTTCCCTGGCATACGCCTGGATTTTTTCATTCAGCAGGGTCATGGACTTTGTATGTTCGGAATACTCCGGAATACTGTCAAAGGAGAAGTAGTAACTGCGCACAACCCCGGTAATTCCCTGGATGATCATCTTCCTGTTCGCATAGAGTTCCGCATCCCTGCGGATCTGTCCGGTTGTAAGATCGATCACGCCGATGCCGGCATAACCATTTTGCGTTGTCTGCGGGGCACTCATATCATTTCCTCCCTGCGGGCACTTCTTTTCATACCCTGTCTGTACATATATAACTTCCTCAAGATTCCGGCAGAGATATCGCTTCTGCCGGTTGTGAACGCTTCAAAACATGTCCATGACATGTTCCAATGTTTTATTTTACCGCATTTTAAGCCGTTTCGTGCATCATGCATGCATTATTATTCGTTCCGGCTTTCATTCATGAATACCGAAAAGACCGGCAGATCCGGTCTTCTGATGCTTTAATCCTGTGATTTCCGTTACTTTATGAGTCCTTCCCGGACAAGGAACGCACGGACGCGCGCCCGGTCATCGGCGTTCAGCACCGGGAATGGGAAGGTCGGCTCGCCGCAGGCAATCCGGCCGATCTGCACGCAGGCTTCCTTGATATACGGCACAAAGTTGGAGCCAAG
>JAFOLE010000198.1 GCA_017419465.1 Solobacterium sp.
GGCTTTTTGCGACGGCGGTATTGGTTACGGCACAAGTAAATATCACCGTGACGTCGGCATCGTTCATGGAGTCTGTACGTTCAAATCCTTCCGCCTCCAGCATCTGTGCGGTGCTTTCCGTTTCATAAGCATTTACCTTGCAGCCAAGGGTGATCAGATGGCATTTCATTGGCAGAGTTCTCCTATTACGGAACAGAGGTAATACGCGGCTGTCTCCGCCCGCAGGATCCGATTGCCCAGCGTAACGGGCTGAAAACCGTTCTGGCTCAATTCCTCGATTTCCACTTCCGAAAATCCCCCTTCCGGTCCGATCACCGCGGTGACGGAAGAGGCAGGCAGGACATCTTTCAGACGCAGAGCAGACGCTCCGGCCTTTTCATATGCCGCAAGATTCACATCGGAACGGAAACGGGAAAGCTCGCTCAGTTTAACCGGCTCGACAAGTTCCGGGATCCGGTTCCGCTTACACTGTTCTGCGGCTTCCACGACAATTGCCTTTCTGCGGGCCATGACCTTCTCCGCACGTTCCTGACGGTCCTTTGCGACACAGCGTGAGGACACAAACGGAACGATACGGGAAATACCGAGCTCGGTTGCTTTCTGAAGCACGAGTTCAAACTTCTCCCGACGGATCAGTGCCATGCATAAGGTAACGTCTGCCGGCAGTTCATTGATATTGGGGTCTTCGGAAAGAATCTTCGCAAGTCCTCGCTTACCTTCACGGTAAACCTCCGCAAAATACGCGGTTCCGTCGTATACAAGGCGTACGGTTTCATGATGAAGCCGGAGCACATTAAATGCATGATGTGCCTTGTCCTCCGGGAGTTCAATGATGTCACCGACCGCCACAGGATGTTCAATGAAATATTCCTGCATCAGGCTTCCTCTTCCGATTCCTTGATTTCAACCTGAATCTCATGGACACGGCGCTGATCGGCACGCGTTACCGTGACATGCAGGTTCTTATAGTCAAACGTATCGCCGACCTGGGGGATCCGGTCGAGTTCATGAATAACCCAGCCGCTTACCGTGATGAAATCATATTCATCTTCATCATATTCCACGCCAAAGCGCTCCATCATATCGTCGATCTCAGCGGTGCACTTTACAAGGAAGGTATGATCATTGATCTGTTCATAGTATTCCTTGACCGTATCGTGCTCATCGTAGATCTCACCGACGAGTTCCTCAATGATGTCTTCCATGGTGATGATGCCGGCGGTGCCGCCGTATTCATCCAGAACGACCGCAAGATGGAGTTTTGCCTTCTGAAGCTGTTTCAGAAGCGTGCTGATCTTCACGTTTTCACTGGTATAGATTACAGGCTTGATAATGCGACGCAGATAACGGCGTTCCTTGTCGGAATAAAGCATGCTGTAGAAATCCTTTTCATGGATGACACCGACAATATTGTCCACGGAGTTTTCATACACCGGAAGACGGGAAAAGGAATTCAGACGGAACTGCTTTTCCACTTCTTCGATCGACATGGTGATATTGATTGCCAGGACATTGACACGCGGTGTCAGGACATCCTTGACGTCAAGGTCATTGAATTCAATCGCGGCAGAGATCAGATCTGATTCGTGTGCTTCAAGATCTCCCTCCTTTTCCGCTTCATCAACCATCGTGATCAGCTCATCAGAAATATCGCTGTCACTTTCTTCAATGCGCACCACTTTGGAAACCAGCCACTGCCAGCCGCCAAACAGCATGGTAAGCGGATAAAGAATAAACTGACAGAACCGGACAATCCCGACGGTATGCACCGCAAAGCTCTCCGGATTCTGCTTGGCAATCGTCTTCGGCGCAATTTCGCCGAACAGAAGAACCAGGATCGTCAGAACGATCGTGGAAATCAGCGCACCGTTATCTTCTCCGTAAAGCCGCGTAAAAAGGATCGTGCCGATTGTGGCAGACATGATATTTACAATATTATTTCCGATCAGAACCGTAGATATGAAGCGGTCAAAATTCTCAAGAATGTCGAGAACTGCATTTGCCGCCTCATCATCCATCGCCTTCAGACGAATACGGCTTGCGCTGGAATAGGCGGTTTCAATTGCCGAAAACATCCCGGAAAGCAGGATGAGAACAACCATGAAAAGGATCAGAGTGGAATTCGATATGCCGGTCATAACTCAGACCTCCCGCATACTGCTGTGCATCGATGTACATCCTGACTGTTATCCAAACTGCATCCCTTCCTTTCGATAATGAAAAATTATAGCATTCCCTGCTTTCCGCGTGCAATGACTCCCTGTTTGCGGTACGATTCCACTAAGTGAGGAACGATTTATGAACAAGCCCCTGCTGATCGGTATGACACCCCGGAATACGGAGGTCTATCAGTCCGAAGCCAGTTATTTCATCAACTCCTATGCCGACTATCTGCGCGCGGCAGGCATTCCGGTGCTTCCGGTGATGCTGCCGGTATGCACAAACGCAGATGCCATGGAAGCGGCATCCTTGATGGACGGTCTGCTGATTACCGGCGGCCAGGACGTTGCGCCGGAAATCTACGGACAGAGTGATGAAGGAACATGTGACTGTGAACCGCAGGCATATGATGAAACCGATATTCTTCTGTATACCGCATTCCGCGATGCCGGAAAGCCCATTTACGGAATCTGCCGTGGAATTCAGCTGATCAACGCTGTTGAAGGCGGCACGCTGATTCAGGATATTCCCAGCACCATCGGTCAGGAACACAATCAGCGGAACGCTGATCCGGATGATTTGATTGACGGTACGCTTCATACCGTCACCTGTGTGCCCGGCTCGAGACTGCATGAATATCTTGGAACCATCACCCGTGTAAACAGTTTTCATCATCAGGCTGTGGATGAACCTGCCCCGGGCTTTACCGTCAGTGCCTACGCACCGGATGGCGTGATCGAAGCCATAGAAAAAGACCGCATCACAGCGGTCCAATGGCATCCTGAACGGATGCTGGACGACAGCGGTCAGATCCGCCTTGCGGCAGAATTTCTCAGCCAGTGCCTTGCCTTACACAAATAAGCCTTTCAGGGAATCAACAACATACGTCGGATGAATATCACTTGCGCCGAGATCCTCATAACGGTTCTCGCCAAGTACATAGACCGTGGAAACGCCTGCCGCATGTGCCGTGGCGATTTCCGTCTGAAGATTGTCACTTACAAACAGTGCCTGTTCCGGCTCAATGCCGATATAGGTCAGAGACTTTTTTACCATGACCGGACTGGACCAGCCGGAAACCAGCGCTTCCGTCCCGGAGGCATATTCCAGCATCATCGCGATCGACCCGGAGCCAAGCTGGGCCTGATTACGCTGCCAGAGCACGGGGGAATCACTGACGGAGATGATCACCGCACCGTTCATAACTGCCTGCAGTGCCGCGTTGTAATCCCGGTAGGTCGCATCACGCTGTGTTCCCACGAACAGCCAGTGCGGCCGTTCTGAATCCATGAGAAAACCGCCCTTCTGAATCAGGCGCTTCATGGATTCCGAACCGATGACCCACGCACGGTTGCGCTCCGGATAGTTGGAACGGATCGCATCGACTGCGGCCATGGTTGATGTATAAAAGAGATCCTCCGAAAACAGCGGAAAACCGCATTCATACATGCGGTCAGCCATGCGGTTTCTGGAATGAAGCGAACGATCGCTGAGAATCAGAAACGGGTGCTGATTTTTCGAAAGATGCCGGATCAGTTCGATTGCCCCATCTGTCGGCATATCATCTTTTATAAGTACATCGTGAGAAAATAAATAAACATTCTTCATACAACCAACTTACTACGCATTGTATTATATCATTAATGTTCGGGAGTCCAAAAAATGAAAACTGATAAGAAACGGATCCTAGTACATATCCTTTCAATCCTGCTGGCAATCAGCCTCTTTGGTCTGGCTTTATACTTTGATGCATACAACACAGCGCCCTCACGTTTTCAGGTACGCTATGAGACACTGGATTCTGTCTTCATTCCATCCCAGATGGATGATGTGACGATTCTCTACTTCTCCGATCTTGATTACGGTACATTTATGGACCGCAAGCGTATGGAAAAGCTGACCGGAACCATCAATGAGCTCAGCCCGGATATCATCCTGTTTGGCGGCGATCTCTTCGATCAGAATGCGCGCATCTCCGAACAGGAGCGCACTGACGTAACGGAGCTGCTGTCTTCCATGCATGCCCCGCTCGGCAAATTTGCAGTGCTCGGGGACTTTGATTATCGGACACCGGAACTGCCGGAAACTGTCCGGTCGGTTCTGTTCGACAGCGATTTTGAACTGCTGATCAACACCAGCGTCATCCTCCGCAACAACGGCAGTGACTCCATTACACTTACCGGACTGGACAGCGGACTGTACGGGCATCCTGATATCAATGCGGCATTCGCAAATATCGGCCGGGCCGGATACAACATTGTACTTTCTCACACACCGGATCTTGCGGAAGATATGCCGTCCGATCTTGCGGATTATGTGCTGAGCGGACACAGCCACGGCGGCCAGGCATACTGGGGATTCGGCGCGCTGTATACCCCTCCCCAGGCAGAAATGTTCTTCCGCGGCAAGCATGACATCAAAGGACTGTTCACCCTGGATATCACCAACGGTGTCGGCACTACGGAACAGGACGTACGCTTCCTTGCCAATGCGGAAGTTGTCCTCTACCGGCTGAAACATCACAACATGGAAGCTGTCGGATCCTGAACACAATCTAAAAAACCGCCGCGGCGGTTTTTTAGTATTTGATTACTGAAGCAGACGTGTCAGACGCTTTGCATAGCGTGCCCGCTGCGAGGGCGCAACGTTTGCGATCATCGAAAGCAGTTCATAGATCTTGAGTTTTTCGTTGACCGTATAGCTGTCGTCTTTTACCACAGCTGTTGTAATCAGATTCAGACTGTCAAGAAATTCGGATTCTGTCTCGCGTTTCCCAAGTTCCATGACCTTTTCGAATGCTTCGGCAATGCCGTTGTTATGTTTATGAAACAGGCCCATCTTTCAAACCTCCTGTATTCTCAGAGAAAGGACTCTTTTTCCTGCGGATGAACGGTAATCACTTCTGCCGCCTCCGCTGCTTCCGCAATCATCTTATCATACGGGAAACGAGCCTCATAACTCTCGGCCTTCTTGATCGTCGGCTTCGTGACCGGGTTTTTCGGATCGAAGATCGTGCAGCAGTCTTCATATGGAAGAATCGAGGTCTCATAGGTGCCGATCCGGCGTGCAAGATCAATGATTTCCACTTTATCCATGCAGATCAGAGGACGAAGCACCGGAATCGAGATGACGGAATTGATGCATGCAATACTCTCGAGGGTCTGACTGGCGACCTGGCCGAGGCTTTCCCCGGTGCCGATTGCAAGACATCCGGATTCCTTTGCAATCTGTTCGGCAAGACGCACCATCATGCGGCGCATCAGCGTGATCGCGTACGGATCGCCTGCTGTCCGGTAGATTTCCAGCTGCAGTGCGGTGAAGTTCACCATATGAACGCGCATTCTTCCCTGGTTGTATTCACTCATCATGGACGCAAGGTCCAGAACCTTCTGTCTGGCATTTTCGCTGGTGTAAGGCGGGCTCGCAAAATGAACCGCCTCCACATCAAGACCGCGCTTCATAAGCTCATATGCCGCAACCGGAGAATCAATGCCTCCCGACAGCATCAACAGTACTTTTCCGTTGATTCCGGACGGATAGCCGCCCGCACCGGGAATCTTTTCACTCATGAGATAGGTATCCCCGGAATGCACTTCCACCCGGAGTTCGAGTTCCGGATGATGTACATCCACCTTCATATCCGTATTCTCAAGAATGTATCCTGCGACCGCACGGTTGATGCCGTCAGAGTTCATCGGAAAGGTCTTGTCATGACGCCGGGTGATCATCTTGAATGTACGCTTTCCGGAATCCTTCGCAATCGCAAGGCACCGTTCCTTGATCGCATCCAGACTGGAATCCACCCGCTCCGTAAAGGAAAAGGAAGAAATGCCGAACACCTTCTGCAGTTTTTCCTTTACCGCTTCCGCATCTGCGCCGTTAAGGCGGATATAAAACCGGTCATAACTGCGGCGGTACTCGAGCTGTGTAAACTCCCTGAGAATCCCGCGGATATTGTTATCAAGTTTCCGGATAAAATCCTTCCGGTTCTTTCCTTTCGTTGTCAGTTCTCCGTATCGGATCAATACGGTATCGTAATCAGCCATATTGTTCTGTCATCTCCTTTACTGCCTGTACAAATGCATCAATCTCTTCTTCCGTATTCTCCATGGACAGTGAGACACGGATCGAACAGGATGCCCGCCGTTCGGAATAACCCATCGCAAGAAGTACATAGCTCGGGTTGTTGGAATGCGCTTCGCAGGTACTGCGGGCACTGATCATAAATCCCCTGCGGTTCAGTTCATTCTGCATCACTTCACTCGGGATCCGCTCAAATGAGAAATTAAGGACCGCGGGCAGACCGTTCGCCGGAGAATTGATCACAATTCCATCAATCTCGGAAAGTCCCTTTACGAGCCGGTCATGAAGCTTTCGCGTATGTGCCGCAAAGGCACTCTGCCGTTCAAGCGCCAGACGCAGCGTCTTGGCGAATACCATATCCGCAGCTGAATTGGCAGTTCCGCCGCGAAAGCCGAATTCCTGTTCGCCGCCGGAAATCAGCGGTTCCATCGGCACATAGGTTTTCTTTACAAGAATTCCGCTTCCCTTAAGACCATGAATCTTATGTGCGGAAATGGACGCAAGATCAACATCCTTGAATGACAGCGGTATTTTTCCGGCCGCCTGCGTCATATCGCAATGGAAGTACGCATGGCTTTCCTTCCGGACAATGGTTTTGATTTCATCGATCGGATTCAGAGCCCCTGTCTCATTGTTTACATACATGACCGAGACAAGAATCGTATCCGGCCGCAGCGCGGCACGGACATCCTCTGCCCGTACGGATCCGTCCTCATAAACCGGAAGCCAGGTGATGTCATATCCGAACAGACGCTCCATCTGACGGCACGCATTCAGCACACTGCTGTGCTCGATCGGTGTGGTAATGATGTGCTTTCTCGTCGGATCCGCAAAGCAGACGCCCTTTATGGCGGTACTGTTGGATTCACAGCTGCCGGATGTGAAGATCACTTCTTCTGCCGAAACACCTAAAAGCCCGGCAGCGGCGCTGCGGGCTTTTTCCATCATACGGTGTACTTCGCTTCCCTCATCATAGAGAGATTCGCTGTTGGCGTAATGCGTTTCCAGCAATGAAATATAAGTCTTCAGTACTTCCGGATCCGGACGGGTCGTACCTGCACTGTCGAGATAGATCCTACGCTTCACTCGAATTCTCCCGGATCATGCTTTCATAATTTCCCGGATGAATCTTTTCAATCGTAGCAATGGCGATTGAAAGTGCCTGAGTATAGTCGCCGTTGCGGAAGCAGAGTTCACTGCGGGTCAGCTCACTGTCGATATCCGCATAGGTGCTGCGGTAACGGTTGCCGAATACGATCGTATTTTCAACCATCATGACGGTAGCTACAACATTGTTCACGTTATTATAGAGACGATAGATGAAGTCAATCGCCTCTTTCAGTGTGCTGTTGAGCACCTGAACATTCAGCGGAACGGCATTGATCAGATCGTTGAGATGTGTCAGATAAGCATTTGCCTTGCGCATATCCGCATCATACTGCTTGGAGATGGAAGGAAGCTTGTACTTGGCAATCTTGACCTGCATCTGATTCATGATGACCTGCAGTTTAAGCAGCTGCTTTCTTGCACGTTCTTCACCGCCGGCTGCGCTGTCGATCTCAGCACGTACTCCGGAGATCGATTCGTTGAGCGCGGTAAGATCCTGATTCAGTTCCTTCATCGAGCCGACAAGACCGGACGCCGGATTCTGGTTTTCCTGAACCAGCGTATAAATTTTCGGCATTCTGGACGCAATTCCGGCAAGTTCCTGTTTCAGGTTGTTCAGACGGGTATCCATTCCGTCAAGACCGAAGCGGCCGGAAAGACGGGAGTACTGGCTGTCGAGATAGTTCATGTTCTTCTCGGCTTCCTTGTACATGGATACGTTGTCATTTGCCAGTGCATGCATCTGATCGAAGGCATCACATTCACGGCGGATCTGTTCGCCGAGCTGTGTCAGGCGTTCCTTATAGTCATCCAGATTCTCACGGACGCCGTTGGAATCACCGCTCTTCAGCTGTTCAAGGTCATTGCGCAGACCGTTTGTGATAACGGTAAGGTTCTGTTCAACCTGAAGATGCTTGAGATATACATTCCGGTTGTAAGCCTCGGTGTAATCGTGATGGACAACTTCCGCCATCTTGGGAACCACGCCCCGGGCATCTTCCAGAAGTGAAGGAACGGCATTGAGGATCGCCTCAAAGCGATGCAGGGACTGATCGATGTTTGCGAGTTCCGCATTCGCCTTTTCAAAATCCGATGCATACATCCAGTCCTCGCAGTTGGAGAACATCCGTTCGGTCTCGGAAATAACCTGCTCGATAGTTTCCCATGCCCCGCTGAGCTGACCGCGGTTTGCGTTGGCACGCTCTTTGAGTTCGCGGAACCGGTTCTTGTATTCGTTGGCTTCCTGGCGCTGTGCTTCTTCTTTTTCCAGAATGGAATCGAGGAAACCGTCCAGTGTGGAAACCTGCTGTTCTCCAAGCGCAACACTTGCCTCGAGATCTTCAAGATCCATCTTCGCCTTCTTCAGTTTGCCGGCGATGATTTCATCTTCCGCATCGGCAAGCGCCTGGCCGATCTGCTTGAGGTTTGCCTCAGCCTTGTCAAAGTCATCCTTCATATTGGTGACTTTTGCCATGGCATCCGGAACGATGCGGCTGATTGCGACAGCCTTGTTCAGCTTGAAAGAGAGCGGCACTTTCTTGATCGTGTTGTACCGGTCTTCCAGGTCCTCCAGCTGTCTGCGCGCTTTACTGCTTCTGATCCTCTGAACTATTAGTAAAATCATGATCAGGACGATCAGTGCAGCAAGTCCGATCACGACACGGATATCTGACAGATATTTCAAAATCACACTCATAAAATGAATACCGCCTTTTCAAACACTATATATATTATCACAAGACCCTCCCTGCAAAAGAATGAAACAGGAAAAAAGAACGAAATCGTTAGAGGAGGCTTGTTGACAGGCGATGCGCGCTCCCATATAATATTCGTTGCGTCAAATAATAGCAGCATGCGGAGTCATGCGAAAATGCGTTGTTAACAGATATCTGTCACCGGAGTACCTTAGCTGCAATAAGTGAAACGGATAATAACAACACACCGCACTGATGATCTGCACCTGTTGTTGTTTCGCCAAACGTGATTAGGAGGAACAATTAAACATGGCACGTTACACAGGTCCGGTATGGAAGAAGTCCAGACGTCTCAGCTTCTCCGTTCTTGAAACCGGCGAGGAACTCAGAAAGAGACAGTATGCCCCGGGTCAGCATGGTCCTACAAAGCGGATCAAGCTGAGCGGCTACGGCACACAGCTTCGTGAGAAGCAGCGCGTACGCAACATGTACGGCGTAAACGAGCGTCAGTTCTACAACACTTTCGCAAAGGCACAGAAGATGAGCGGTATGGCCGGCTACAACTTCCTGGTACTTCTCGAAAGCAGACTCGACAACCTCGTATACCGTATGGGATTCGCTGTTACACGTAAGGCTGCCCGTCAGCTCGTCAACCACGGACACATTGAAGTGAACGGCAAGAAGTGCGACATCCCTTCCGCGCAGATCAAACCGGGCAGCGTGATCGCTGTTCGTGAAGAAGCACGGAACATGAAGCCGATCAATGAAGCTCTTGAGAGCACCTATGCAGCTCCTGCATTCGTCAATGTCGACAAGGAAGCCAAGAAAGGCGAATATGTCCGCATTCCGGAGCGCAGCGAACTGAACCAGGAAATCAACGAAGCACTGATCGTTGAATTCTACAACCGTTAATCACAAACGGATAAACAGGATCTTCTTGCAGATAAGATCCTGTTTTTTTATTGCATACACAAAAATCGAGGGCTGCTGTACAGCAGCCCCCACTCCTCTTTAGGCATTGGACGGAATCAGAAATCCCGTTCCATGTGATGTCGGATAATAACACGGATGATATCCGCCGCAAGCTGAATATCATCATTGCATACTACATACCGGTACTGGCCGGTCATCTCCAGTTCCTTGCTGGCTTTCGCTAACCGCTGCTGAACTATTTCTTCCGCTTCGGTGCGGCGGCCGCGGATCCGGTTTTCCAGTTCCTTCAGAGAAGGCGGTACGATAAAGATCGTCAGAGCATCCGGCACTTTTTCCTTTACCTGCCGGCATCCTTCAACTTCAATCTCAAGCAGTGCATTCTTGCCTTCGCTGCGCAGACGTTCTATTTCAGAAAGCGGTGTTCCGTAATAATTGCCGACAAACTCCGTCCATTCCAGAAGTCCGCCTTCGTCTCTTGTCTTTTCAAACTGTTCACGGCTCACATAGTAGTAATTGACACCTTCCTGTTCGCCTTCCCGCTTCTCACGGGTCGTCATGGAAACAGAATAGGAAAGATTCAGTTCAGGATCTTTCATCACTTCCTTGATTACCGTTCCCTTGCCAACTCCGGAAGGTCCGCTGATGACAATAAGCAGCCCATTTTTATTCATAGTTACTCGGTCTCCTTATGGCTCTACGTTACTCCAAACCTTTCCGTTCCGTCAATGAAACATCTGCTATAATTTTTCATATGCCTTTAGATGGAATTCTGCTTCACAAGCTGATGCCGGAAATCGAGTCCTCACTCCCTTCACGGATCCAGAAGATTTATCAGATTGCGCCCTATGAGGTGCTGTTTCAGCTTCACGGACCGCAGGGAAAACAGCAGCTTCTGATTTCCTGTCATACCCGATACAACCGTATCCTGTTCACAAAACGCAGTTATCCCACCCCGAATGAACCGGGGAATTTTGTGATGCTGCTGAGAAAGTATCTGGAGGGCGGTATGCTCATCCATGCGGCACAGGCAGGTCTGGACCGCTGGTGCACGCTGGAGATACGCCGCCGCAATGAACTGGGCGATCCGGAAACCGTGCAGCTCGTCGCAGAACTGATGGGCAACTATGCAAATCTTCTGCTCGTACGTGACGGTATGATCATCGATGCGATGAAACGCATTCCGCCATTTGAAAACAACAAGCGGATGATTTTACCCAATGCTCCCTTCCGGCCGATTCCTCCCCAGAATAAAAAGGATCCGTTTACCGATCAGACGATCGATCCTTCCAGAACACTGACCCAGCAGTTTTCCGGTTTCTCACCGTTTCTTTCTGCGGAGGTCGAATACCGCATGTCACGCGGACAGTCGTTTTCATCCGTAATGAAGGAAATCGAAGATTCCCGTTCGATCTATATTGCCTCACGCAATCAGGAAGCGGTCTTTCACTGCATTGAGCTGCATGCGGACGGCAAATGCCGTTCCTATCCCCTGTTTGAGGGATTTGATATTCTGTATTATCACCGGGAAGAAAAGGAACGCATCAAGGAAATCTCAGGCGATGTATTTCATACCGTGCGCCGGGAACTGAAACATCAGAAACAGAAGCTTCCCCGCCTGCTCAAGGAATACGACGAAGCGCTCGACTGCGATCGCTGGAAAACCTACGGCGACCTGCTCTATATCCACCAGGTCGGTGATACCCGCGGAACAACGGAGATTCAGCTGGAAGACTATGAAACCGGTCAGCCGGTTACCGTACCGCTTGATCCGAAACTCGACGGAACGCGCAATGCACAGCGCTGTTACAGCCGTTACCAGAAGTATCGTAAAGGTCAGGTCTATCTGAAAGAACAGATTCGTATCTGCGAGGATGAGATCACCTATTTTGAAGGACTTCTGGAACAGCTGGAACAGGCCGATTTCAGTGTTGCGGAAGGAATCCGGGATGAGCTGGTCAAAGGCGGTTATCTCTCGGAACAGACGGGAAAGAAACGCCGCCGCAGAAAGCAGCAGGAAGGTCCGCAGCCGTTTGAGACCGAATATGCCGGCGTGAAAATCAGTTACGGAAGAAACAATCTTCAGAACGAAGCCCTTACCTTCCGCAGAAGCCGGAAGAATGATCTCTGGTTTCACGCCAAGGATTATCATGGTTCCCATGTCGTTGTGCATGATCCTGCGCCTTCCGAAGAAGTCATCCGCTTTGCGGCAGGACTTGCGGCATACTATTCCAAGGGACGCGATTCCTCCAGCGTGCCGGTCAATTACTGCCCTGTCTCTCACCTGAAAAAAATCCCCGGCGCAAAACCGGGGATGGTACAGCTTGGAAACTATCATACGATCTATATCGATCCCGATCCGGATATCCTCCGGACCAACGGAATCGCTGTGGATTAGTGGTGATTTTTCGGACCCCAGAAGGCATTGCCTGCTTTCGAGTAGTCCCCTTTTACAAATACCGGAACCCGGTCGATGCCGGGTTTTTCATTTCGCAGAATCCGGCATGCGGTCAGGCGTTTTCGCCCGTCCGCACACTGATAGCGTTCTCCGTTCCGGTATACATGGACCGGAATGGCGATGCCGCGGATACGGATTGACTCCAGAAGATCGCCGGGATCTTCCTCTTCAAAGTCGATCAGATCAAGACTTACTGTCGTGTTGATCATTCTTTTCAGCTCCGTTCTGATCGTTTTCTGCCTTGCGGATCTCATCGAGACGGATCATCTCAGTGTTCAGTATTTCAAGCGCCTGTGTAACTTCCAGGTTCTCGCTGTCGATCTTGTACTGTTCCTTCTTGACCTCGTGGCGTTCGGCACGCTTTCTGCGCCGGCGCTTGCCGAGAACATACATCACTCCAAATACGATGATCACAAGCAGAAGCGCACTGAGTGCTACATTGGCAATAATGGCACGGATATCCGCACTGTTGGATTCCTGCGTCAGCGTTTCGACAGGATCTTCTCCCATGTACTGATTGCTGGTGTTGATGCTCATCAGCATGAACTCACCGGTTCCCTCCGTCATGAAGGAAATCGTATTTGTGGTCTGACGCGTGTAGCACTGCACAACATCGCCGTCTTCCGTATAGTTCAGTACAAGGAATACATCACCGCCTGCAGAATTGGCAGGTCTTGTCACCGTGCAGAGCAGCGGTCCCTTCATCGGCATGACCTCCATGTTTTTTGCCATGGAAATCGTAAATGACTCCAGCACCGTTTCGCCAAGGTAATCCGCATACTTTGTCATTGCGGTTTCCGCGTCTTTGCTGATGCCCTTGTCGATCGAGATACGATAGGAATCTTCATCGGCTTCCTTCCGGTCAAGCTGTCCCTCTTCCAGCGGAATGGAGACAGAAAGACCAGATACCGCAAGTCCATACGGGTTGTCCGCAACCACATAGTTGATCTTGTCGCGGTATGCGCCGCGCAGAATCGTATCAAATGCACGCAGGTCCGGCTGTGTCAGGTACGGCTGAACCGTGGCATCCATTTCCTTCTTCACTTCAAGGATCTGGTTCACCTGATCGTCCGTATACTTTGTACGGCCGGAATAATAACTGATCATTCCAAGGATCTTGTCCTTGATCTTTGCACGCTGTGCATCCTTTTCATCACTGACATTGATCGTAAAGGATTCCTGCCGTCCGTCAGAGGTAACCGTAACATCCTGGTCTCCGCTGACCGACATATCATAGCCGCTCACGTTGCTTGTCGTAAGCTGACGTGTCTGTTCCTTGCCGTCTTCATAACGGACAAGTACCTGGCCGTTGCGCAGGTCAATGCGGTCATTGAGTTCATAATCTGTCTTGGGAAGTGACGCAAATTCCATGGACGCAACATTGCGATACTGTGCTGTATATTCGATATCCGAATCCACTGCAGAAAGATCCATATCGAAACCGGTAAACGAGATATTTTCTCCGCGCGGTTCCGTAATGGACGCATCTCTGCCGACCGGAAGTTCATAATGAACCGTCTGTTCTCCGCCCGCAAATGCACCGTCACCTGCCTGGAAGGTAACCTCTGCGTATTCCGGTGTTTCCTGCCGGTTTCCGATCAGAAGCTGAACCGCATCCGCCTTGATGTACGCGCGGTCATTTTTCCAGCTGTAGTAATAAGACAGATCAACACTGCCCTCATCATCCAGTGTGGCATCACTCTGAATCTGATACCATTTGCCTTCGTCATTTTCGATTTCATCCAGAATGACAAATGCCATATCCGGCATTTCACCAGTGGTATAAATCGGCATGGAGGAGTTCGGCTCACGGTATACGATTGCTTCATTTTCAACGGTACGGATACCGATCTGAACAGAATCCCCATCTTCGGTTCCCATCATTTCATCCAGATTCCGGTATGCGGAAGCCATCTTCTCTCCCCAGTAGGGATCGGAACTGTACCGTACATTCATGCCGGCCGCAAGGTTGCCGAAGAATCCGCCGTTATACTGTTCCTTCATCGGACTCAGATAGCTGCCGGAAAGATAGTATTTTGCATGGGATATGACTGAGGAGCGGATATCGTTATATCTTCCCCGTTCTGCTTCTTCCGTATTGTCATAGGCCGCATGGGAGAACAGGTTATTGCGGGTATAGCTCAGCGAGCTTCTTCCCGAACCCGATTCACTCTGCGATACCGCCAGCATCATCAGTGCGTTTACGCCGAATTCATACTGTGCCTGCATGAAGGTGTCCTGCATGCCGTACAGCTGGGACTGATTCAGAATATCGCCGATACCGTCCTTGTCGTTGTCATAATACGTGGTCATCGGTCCGGTGACACCCATTGTCTCTTCAATGTACTTGCGCATCACTTCTTCCGTCACATGCGATAAGGTGCGGTGGGATACAAACTGGTACCAGTCATACCACGGATTTTCCGGATTAACACTGCCGTCACGGATGCCGTTGCGGTAGTCATCGAGCATCTCATACAGCTTGTCGTCCGCGTAGAAATAATGCCCGTCATAACTGTAATAGGCACTGCCTTCTTCCAGATAGTCCGGCTTCGGTCCAAGATCGATGATATAGGCAAAATAGTCATCATCCATCTCACCTTTGATCATGTGATACAGATTGCCGTCACGGACGGTGAACATCGACAGATTCACAAAAATATTCTGAAGCGGGACAACCGTTACGTCGCTGACTTTTGCCTGTGCCGTAACACCGCTTGAGGCAAAGGTGACGTATTTGCCGCTGTCATCCGTATACAGATACGCCGCATCATCACCGTAACAGCCGTTGATCGATCCGGTGGTTCCATCACTGGTATTGGTGTATTCCACTTCAAAATCACAGGCATCATTGACATGAAACAGCGCGAGCGCGTATTCTGCCTCATACGTCTGTCCATCCTTCACAATGCCGAGATTGACATAGGATTCCTTAACGTTGTTATAAGCGTTCTTTGCCTGCTGAAATGCTTCATATGCGCCTTCGAGAATCTCCCCTGTCTCAAAGTCCACAAGATGAAAATATCCATCCGCGGGGACGTCGGTAGGTTCGAGTGCATGTATCGGTTTCAGGGCTGCAGGAAACGCAAGCAAAAAGGCCATCAGCCCTGCTGTAATCTTTTTAAACATACAGATTATTTTACTATATTTTTACGAACGTTCAACGTACAGCAGCATTACTTTTATGCCCTTTGCGTACGTTGAAAGAAACTCATCAATCGTGATGCGGTGATGGTTCTTTCCGTAGACCGCATTAAACACATAAATACTGCCGTCATGGCGGATCCGGTAGGAACAATAATGGGATCCCCGCTTCTGCGAATACAGCAGAATTCCGTTCCGGCTTCCGGCCATTGCCCTGCGGACGGCACGCCGTCCGATGGCGGCTTTGACCGGAAGATCACGGCGCCGCAGGTAAAAGAACAGTTTGAAATAATTCTCTCCGAACAGTTCTCCGGAAGGATCAAGACGGGAAAGCCCGCGGGCGGTTTCCTCCATGGTCTGTTCCTTTCCGTTGAGTTTCAGAATGTTATATGCCGCGATCCAGCCGCACCCTTTATCCCGCGTGGAAAACCACCCGAACGGAAGGCTGGTCATCTGCCCCTGATTGATCAGGAATCCCTCCCGGTCAAAACAGCTGTCGGGAATCTGATAGCGCCACGGTTCAACGCTGCGCTTGTAGATCGTACCTTTCGGATAAAACAGATTCCGGGGGAATACCGTCTTCATTCTGTCGTCATGGGAGTAGCTGTAAAGCATGGCAGGATGCAGAGAGCGGATCGCATCATTGGCCGCAACCGCAAAACCATGATGAAGCAGCTCCGCATCGATGTCTTCAATAAATTCGGTCACGATCAGTACATTGTCCCGTCCATCGGAGTAGAAGGATGCCCTTCCGATCTGCCGCTGGTTTTCCAGAACCGCAAGTGTGCGGACCGGTTCCCGATTGGAAAATATTAAAAGCTTCGCGGGCATACGCTGAGCGCGAAGCATTTCTTCGGATGTCACTTTCCGAAGCAGGATCATGATCAGAATTCTCCGTCGTCAAGTTCGCGGATAAAACGAACCGCTTTACGGAATAACTGCTTGTCATTCTCATAGGTAAGAAGCGCAGCCGCATCGATCCGATTTGCCCAGAGGATCTCCGCAACTTCTTCTTTCTGCCGGTGCAGTTCATCACTGGCAGGTGACGCAAGGAACCAGACAACATCCTTGGCTACGCCTTCACGCGGACTGTAATGCGTCTCTTCACGGAATCCGCCGAGAAAACGGATATCAAGGCCGGTCTCTTCTTTGACTTCCCGCCTTGCGGTCTCCATCTCGTCTTCCGTTCCTTCTACATGTCCTTTCGGGAAGCACCAGTGCCCCTGATTCTGACGGATAATCAGAACCTCAAGTTCCGGCGCATGACGGAAAATCACAGCGCCGCAGGACTTTTCATACTTCTCTTTCATAGTTGACCCCTCTAACAGTACGGACAGTGTCCGACTTCTTTAGTATACCGAATTCCCGACCGAACAAAAAGAAAAACCGTCCTGCCGGAAGATGTCCGGAAGAACGGTTTCAGGATCCTTATTTCGTTGCCGGAATAACAGAGCCGTCACTCCACTGGGATTTAATGAAGTTGACGATATCCTCGGACTGCAGAACTTCCACGAGCGCCTTGATCTTGGCATCATTCTCATGGCCTTCCTGGCAGGCAACGATGTTTACATACGGGTTGTCCTGGTCTGCCTGTTCAAGCAGGAGCGCGTCTGTGCTGGGCTTGAGTCCTGCGCCGATCGCATAGTTGCCGTTGATTGCGACAAGGTCTGCCTGGGCATCGTCCAGAGCGTTGGTGAGCTGTTCCGGATTTACTTCGATGGAGAAGTCAAAGTTGTGCGGGTTGTCGACGATGTCTTCCTTTGTGGCGCTGAGGGAATCAACATCGTCCTTCAGTGTGATCAGACCTGCCTTGGCAAGGATTTCAAGCACGCGGCCGTGGTCCGCAACGGAGTTGGATGTGATGATGTGCGCACCGTCAGGAAGTTCATCCAGGCTGGAGTACTTTCTGGAATAGAAGCCGAACGGTTCAATATGAATGCCGCCGACATTGGAAATCTTATAACCGTTTTCTGCTTTTTCATTGTCGAAGAACGGAACATGCTGGAAGAAGTTGGCATCTGCGTCGCCGTCAGAAACGGCACGGTTCGGTGTGTAGTAATCTTCTGTTTCGATGATATCAAGCTCCACATTGTACTTCTCGAGAAGAATCGGCTTTGCCTCATTCAGAATGACTTCATGCGGATTTGCGGTTGCGATAACCGTAAGCTTTTCCGGCGCTGCTGCACCGCCTTCTGCTGGTGCTGCCTCAGCAGAAGAAGAACTGCCGCATGCGGCAAGCGAAAGCGCAAGAACTGCGGCCGCAAGAGATTTGAATACGTTTGCTGTTTTCATTTCATTTTCCCCTTTTCTATCGTTTATCTATCTTTTTGACGATCGCATCACCGGCCCACTGAATCGCAAACACGATCAGGACGATGATAACGGTGGATGTATAAAGAACTGCATCATTCCGTCTGGCAAAACCATACATGTATGCAAGATTTCCCAGACCGCCGGCACCGATTGCGCCTGCCATAGCGGTATAGCCGACAAGTGAGATGCCGGTTACCGCAATGCCGGAGACGATGGCCGGAAGTGCTTCAGGAAGCAGAACCTTACGGATGATCTGACCGTTGGAAGCGCCCATTGCCTTGGAGGCTTCAATCGTTCCCTTATCGACTTCCTGGAATGCAATCACACACATCCGTGCGTAGAACGGTGTGGATGCGGCGATCAGCGGCGGAAGTGCCGCCTTGGCACCAAGCATGGAGCCGACAAGTGCACGGGTCAGCGGAATCAGCAGGATCAGCAGGATCAGAAACGGAATTGCCCGGAGTACGTTGACAATCACATCCGTGATCCGGTTTACGATCCGGTTCTGGAAGAGTCCCCCGCTCTGTGTGCAGTAAAGCAGAATACCGATCATGAGTCCGAATACGGACGCAAAGAACAGGGAAACAAATGTCATGAATACCGTTTCCCAGACGGCTGTAAGCAGCTGTTCAAAATTCAATGTTGTGCCCATACTCAGAGAACCTCCGCTTTTACGCCTTCCTGCACGAGTGTTTCAACGAACACGTTATATTCTTCATCCCTGCCGTGGTAGAGATGAAGATAGGTCACGCCATACGCACCGTCAGCCGAATCGGTGATATTCGATTCGATGATGCTGACAGGGAATGACACTTTCCGGATGGCATTGGCAATCAGTGCGTCATCCGTGTTGTTTCCGGTAAAGGTAAGCCGCAGAAGCTGACCGTCCGGATATTTGTTTTTCAGTTTTTCCGCCAGTTCTTCGATCGGTGTCTGATCATCGACATTCTGGACAAATCGCTTGGTGATTTCATGGCGCGGATGTTCAAAGAGATCCTTTACCGTACCTTCCTCAACGATTTTTCCGTCACTCATGACCGCCATCCGCGAACATACACGCTGGACGACTTCCATCTGATGCGTGATCATTACGATCGTGATCCCGAGCTCCTCATTGATTTTCTTCAGAAGATCCAGAATCTGTTCGGTCGTATCCGGATCCAGTGCGGACGTAGCTTCATCGCAAAGCAGGATCCGCGGATTGTTCGCCAGTGCACGGGCAATACCCACACGCTGCTTCTGTCCGCCGGAGAGCTCGCTCGGATATGCATTCTCCCTTCCGTCAAGACCGACCAGATGAATCAGTTCCGAAGAACGTTTTCTGCGTTCTGCCTTCGGCACTCCCGCAAATTCCAGCGGAAGCTCAATATTCATGCGGACTGTCCGCGACCACAGCAGATTGAAGTGCTGGAAGATCATTCCGATATTCTGCCGTTCGCTGTTCAGTTCCTTCTTTGTCAGTGTCTGCATCGTGCGGCCGTCGATGATCACATCGCCGGCACTTTGTCGCTCGAGCTGATTGATGATCCGGACCAGCGTACTCTTGCCGGCGCCGGAATAACCGATAATACCGAAGATCTCGCCGTCCTGAATCGTAAGGCTGACTCCGTTTACCGCATGAATCTGATCATCCTTGGTATCAAACACCTTGGTGATATTCTTCAGTTCAATCATGGCTCTCTCCTTTCCTGAAAATAAAATCCCGTCCTGCACTGCAGGGACGGGATCAATAATCTCGTGTTACCACCTTGCTTCACAGATACATCACTGCATCTGCCTCACTGAGTACTGTCATACTCGCTTCCGTTAACGGGGAATTCCGTCAGGCCCTACATTTCGGACCTGCAGCTCCAAGACCATGTTCATGCACTTATTGCCGATCCCTTTTCAGCACCCGGGACTCTCTTCTGCGGCAAACCCTGCATTACTCTTCTTTTCGCAGCCTTTATGATAAGAGTTTACATCAAAACATCTGAAAGTCAATTCACGTTTTTTCCAATCGCAGTTCCTTTATGCATAAGAAAAGCCGGAGCATATGTCTCCGGCCTGTGTATTGATTGATTAACTGCGATGGAAGAATGCAGGAATTCCGTCATCGTCATCATCAACGGCAGAGATGGATCCGAATCCAAGACCGTCATCGTTGGAGAGCGATACACCACCCATCGGGCTTGCGGCGATTGCCGGTCCGTCGCTTGGAATGAGATCCGGTTTCGGAAGATCGAATCCGGTTGCGATAACCGTAACAATAATCGCTTCACCGATCTTGTCGTTGATCGCGACACCGAAGATGATGTCGATATCAGAACCAGCCGCATCACGGATGTAATCGACTGCTTCCTGTGCATCATACGCACTCATGGAAACGCCGCCGGTAACATTGACGATTGCGGACTTCGCACCGGAGATCTGTGCTTCAAGCAGAGGCGACTGAATTGCCTTCTCGGCAGCTTCCTGTGCCTTGTTTTCGCCCTGAGCCATACCGATACCGATCAGTGCACTGCCCTGGCCTTCCATGACGGACTTGATATCCGCAAAGTCGAGGTTGATGATGGCAGGAACTGCGATCAGGTCAGTAATGGTCTGAACACCCTGACGGAGAATATTGTCAGCTTCTTTGAACGCATCTTCAAACGGAATATGACCGATGACTTCCAGCACCTTGTTGTTGGAGATGATGATCAGGGAGTCAACATATTCCTTCAACTGTTCCAGACCCTGTTCCGCCTGGATCATGCGTTTCTTTCCTTCGAAGTTGAACGGCTTTGTTACGATACCTACGGTAAGGCAGCCCAGTTCCTTCGCGATTTTCGCAAACATCGGAGAAGCTCCGGTTCCGGTTCCTCCGCCAAGACCTGCAGTAAGGAATACCATATCGGTGCCTTCCATTGCCTTGCGGATTTCCTCTTCACTCTCGACCGCGGCTTTGCGTCCGTTATCAGGATTGCCGCCGGCTCCGAGTCCGGATTTTCCAAGCTGAATTTTGTTCTGAACCGGAGAAACATCCAGTGCCTGAAGGTCCGTATTGGCAATGTAGAACTCTACGCCCTGCACGCCTTCCTGAACCATTCGGTTAACCGCATTTCCGCCGGCGCCGCCGATTCCGAAAACCTTTATTCTCGCTACCTGGTTATACATCAAATCTGCCATACAATGGTACCTCTCTTATTTCTTCGCATCGAAGAGAATTCCTCTCAACTTCTTCGCGAGTGTGTCTTCTGTATTTCCGTTATCCGTACGTTCACGATACGATACAGACTTTATGAACGCTTCCATGTCGAGACTGTTATCGGTATAACCGGTAATCGGCTGTCTGTCTTTATAAGCGTAGAAAAGCCCGAGGCAAGCGGATAACCCTGCGTTACGTCCGCCAAGCGTTTCGGGAATATAGTCCTTAACCTCGCATTTGAGAGCATCTGCCAAAAGTGCAGAAAAACCCTGCATTTCTCCGCCCTCGCCTGTAATAATAACAGTAGTCTTCCCTGCTTGCAAGATTGGCCGGCACAATTTCTCAATCGAAGCAACCCATCCTGCGGCCATCGGACGCAGTGTCATACACAGTTCCTTTTCGGTGATTTTCTTTGTTTCCTCGCCATCCTGCCAGATATAGACCGGATTGTCGCTGTATTCCTTCTTGCCGAGCTGTGCACTGTACTTGACCAGTTCACATGCATCCGTGACATTGAGGCCGTATTTCTTGGTAAGCGCACCGGCAATCGTTCCAAGACCGGAGTCCAGGATCATTGCGGAATTCACACGGCCGCGCGTAATCAGGCCAAGTGTTGTCATGGCACGTTCCATCTTCAGGACAATGACATTCTGATCCACCGCCTGTTCGAACAGTGCTGCCTCTTTTGCGACCGCAAAGATGTCCAGATACAGATCCATGACCTGGAGGTTGGACTGTTCCACACAGGTAACCAGATCAAAACTCATCTTGCGGTCTGCACAGAGCAGATCGATATCAATGGTAAGATCTGTTGCCCGTTCACCGATCGGGATACGGCGGCTCGAAATGCCGTTTACCGTATACTTGACGCATACGGTCTGAATCAGTGCATAGTTCTTGCCGATATTCACCTGTTCTGCACGCTTGATTGCGTTGCGGACATCCTGAATCGTAACGGTATTGTCAATTCCCTCAATACGAACGGTAGACTTCAGGGAATACCGCTTCATATTGAAGCTCGGCATCCCGAGAATGACGCGTTCGATCCGCGCACCAATCATCTTTTCCGCATCTGCGCATGCCTTCTGAATGGCATTGATGATCGCAACCGGATCCGTAACGGCATTGCCGCTGATTCCGTTGCACGGAATGCGCTCTACTTTGATAATATTAAAACGCGTATTAAAAAACTCACCGACGATGAGCCGGACTTCATGATCTGATATTTCTAACGCTGCATAAATCTGCTTGTCATTCATCGATGTTAAAACTCCTTGCATCAACGTAGAATATTTTAACACAACAAGTTTTTCAGAGATACCTCAAAACATCGGTTTTCCGTAAATCCACCTGCAAATTGCCCGGATTTTCCTTGTTGCAATTCATTTTCAATCATGATATTCTATTCAAGCATTGTCAGGAATGGAGGTGTGGTCATGTCCAGAGTATGTCAGGTATCCGGAAAGAAACCGATGTCGGGAAATAGACGTTCACATTCCCTGCGCGCTACTCGCCGTAAGTGGAATGTCAACCTGCAGAAGGTTCATGTTGTGATTGACGGCAAGCCTCAGACCATCAAGGTCTCGGCGCGTGCGTTAAAGACGCTGAAAGGCGGCACAAAGAAGAAGACTGCAGCCCCGACTGAAGCATAAACTTTCTCAGAAAAGGAACTACCGGCAAGGGGTTCTTTTTTTGTACGTTCTCCCCTGCACATCATTGAAAAAGGCACATATGCTGTGCCTTTGGATCAATCATTGGTCTGCACGGTCAGAACGCTGCCCCGGTGGACATAGATTTCTCCGGTCTCTCCGAGAATCTCATTGGACAGTCCGTACAGGTCCCGTTCCGTAATCACTCTGTGGTCCAGTTCATACTTGAATCCGTTCAGACTGATTTCGCATTCATTTTCCGCAAACAGCGACAGATACTGATATCCATTCTTGTCGATGCGGTGCGCGCCTTCCCCAAGCGCTCTTGTATAGTTTTTATCGTCGAACAGAATGACGCGGTCCGGATATTTCCAGCAAAGACGGATATTAACAATCTCATGGTCGAGACGGCCGCCTGTTGCGCCGACAATATAAATCCTGCGGTATCCGCGGCGTATTGCTTCATCTACCGCAGCTTCACTGTCACTGTTGTTCTTTACCGGATTCAGGGCGATCACTTCATCACTGTAAAGTTCAATCAATCCGCGTTCATTTTCCGATACCGAATCGAAATCCCCGATCGAAAATGCCATGCGGATTTTTTTACGTGCCAGAAACAGCGCGCCCTTATCCGCTCCGATATAATCAACGTCTTTGAAATCCAGCAGATGATCTGCCAGTTTCAGAACTACCACACAGTCACGCAAGCTGCTTCACCGCCTCTCGAATATTCTGTTTGAACACAAAGGATCCTGCCACAAGCACATCCGCGCCGGCACTGCGGACGAGTTTTGCGGTCGTTTCATTGATGCCGCCGTCCACTTCGATATGTGCATTCAGGCTGGCTTCATCGAGCCATCCCCGGAGTGTCCGTATCTTATCCAGGCTTTCCGGAATAAATTTCTGTCCGCCGAATCCCGGTTCCACCGACATGATGAGAAATACATCAAACAGGTCGAGGTACGGTTTCAGCACACTGACGTGAGTATCCGGCTTGATGGAGATTCCGACGGATTTCCCGTGACTGCGGACCAGTCCAGCCAGGCGGCGCAGCTCCCCCTCTTCCGGTACTGCTTCATAATGAAACGTATAGTTGTCCGCGCCGGCAGAAAGAAACTTTTCCGCGAAGAACAGCGGACGATCGATCATGACATGGACATCAAGAAACAGATCGGATGCCTTGCGGAATCCTTTCAGAATATCCGGTCCGAATGTCAGGTTCGGCACAAAGTGTCCGTCCATGACATCAAAGTGAAGCCACTCCGCATCACTTTCTTCAATCTCCTTAAGCTGTTCCGCCATCCGGCTGTAATCCATGGAAAGAACCGACGGCGCAATTATCATTTTACGATCCATTACCAACTCTCCTTTCGGCTTCGGATCAGTTTCAGCATATCCAGATAACTGCCGTAACGGGTCCGGCTGATTCTGCCGTCCTGTACAGCCTGCTTGATCGCACAGTCCGGCTCGTTTTCATGTACGCAGTCATTGAACCTGCACATTCCGATATACGGCGCAAAATCCGGCACCGCATCATCCAGGTCCTCCGCCTGCATGTGTGAAAAATCCAGGGAAGAGAATCCCGGCGTATCCGCAACGAGACCTCCGGCAACTTCATGAAGTTCCGAATGTCTGGTTGTATGTTTTCCCCGTCCGAGCGCCTTGGAAATCTCCTGTGTCTCCAGACGGAATTCCGGATTGATCTCATTGAGCAGCGTGCTTTTCCCGGCGCCGCTCTGTCCGGTCAGGACAGTTATTCTGTCGCGGAACACTTCCGCAACTTCAGGATTCAGCGAATCCTTTGCGGTACGCAGGACCTTCATGGGTCCGCGTTCATATTCCGCGATCTGCTCCGCCGTTTCTTTCGAGATGCCAAGATCGCATTTTGTAATACATAACAGCGGTGTGATACCGGCATGCGTGATCAGCACGGACAGCCGGTCGATCAGCGCCGGAGAGAAATCCGGATCCTTCACTGACATGACGATCAGCGCCTGATCAACATTGGCACAGGCCGGGCGGATCAGGCAGTTGCGGCGCGGATAGATCTTCTGAATTCCCCACGTTCCATGGAGAACTTCCGCTTCAACAAGATCACCGACAACCGGTGACTCATTTTTGCGAAGCTTGCCCATGGCAACCGCAGTAACACGGGTGCCGTCTTCGAGCAGTAACGTATAATCCTTGGAAAGAATCCGTACAATGCGTGCGTTCATCGTACGCCTCCGCTCTGATCAATAGTAGTAAAGAACCACATAGTTATCTTCCCGCTGTGTATACTCACTTCCGGCCTCCGGATCCGAACGGATCACAACACCGGTATTGAGATTTGCGATTTCCTCTTCACTGAGTCCGGTCGTATCAAGGGTGGAGGAGAATACTTCGACCCCCAGCGCCTCCAGCATCTTGGACGCTTCCTCAACTGCCATACCGTTAATTTCATACGGAATGACAACCGTCGGATAACTTGCGTACACCAGAACGATTTCACTTACATTGTTCGGATTGAACATCGTGCCCGGTTCAAGCAGTTCCTGACGGAGAATACTTCCGGGTTCCGCAGTTTCATTTTCCTCTTCCTTTGTCGTAACTTTCAGGAAGTTGTACTGTGAGAGTTCCTTGATCACCGCATTAATGTTCTGTCCGCGGTAATCGGAAATCTTTACGCCGATACCGGAGGAAACACTGACACTGATGCGGCTTCCCTTTTCCACTTCCGTTCCGACAGCCGGATTACAGGATATGATCTGTCCCTTCTCCGTGGACTCTGTCAGAGTGTATTCCACATTTGATGTATCCAGCACAAGACTGTTGTCCGTACAGATTGCCTTGGCATCGGTAAGCGTCTTGCCTACAAGGTCCGGAACTTCCACCATCCGGCCGGCTGCGGTAAGCGCGGAGATCTGGTTAAAGCCGAGAACCAGAAGACTGATTCCAAGCAATGTGACAAGCATAATCAGAAGAAACTTCACCCCTTTGCTTGTCTTAGGGCCTTGTGAAACCGCAGGTTTGGATACTCTCGTGCCGTCCGAACGGTTCCGGTCAATCATTTCACTGTGCGCTACGACCCGTTCCCTGACCGGTGCAGGTGCAGCAGAAGTTTCCTGCTGAACCGGCGCAGCTGCGGTCAGCTTCGGCCGGGTATTTGTGCCGGTAAGAGAGTGTTTGCGTGCCGGACGTTTCGGCATATAATCGCTGCGCTTCTTCATATCGTGCGAAAGCTCAGGGTCCACCTGCTGCATGCGGGTGCCCTTTTTCTTGTTTTCCTTAATGGTTTCCACCAGCCGGGTATTCTCGTTGAGCAGAAGCTTCGCTTCGTTCTTGCGTTCCGGACGCAGACAGGTACGGAGATCTTCCAGCATCTCATTGCAGGAAGTGTATCGCTTGTCCGGATCCTTCGCAGTGGCGCGGATCACGATATTCTCTACGGACTGCGGGATCTGCGGATTGATGGAGCGCACTTCCGGCATGTCGTTATGCATATGCATCAGCGCAACCTGTACCGCCTGATCTGCCTTGAACGGAACATCTCCCGTCAGCATCTCAAACAGACAGATGCCAAGCGCATAGATATCCGACTGCGGGCTGGCCGACTGTCCCTTGGCAAGTTCCGGCGCAAGGTAATGTACCGAACCCATGACATTGTTTGCCTGCGTCAGCTGCATCGAGCCTTTGGCAAGCGCAATACCGAAATCCAGCATCTTGATGGAGCCGTCGGATTTGACAATGACGTTCTGCGGCTTGATATCACGATGGATGATGCCGCGGCGGTGCGCTTCTGCGGTTGCGCTGGTCAGCTGGATCATGATATCGATCGCCTCTTCGGTAAGCAGTGCTCCGCGCTGCTGAATCATCTTCTTCAGCGGCTTTCCGGAGACATACTCCATGACAATATAATGGTGTCCCTTGTATTCACCGACATCATAGATTTCCACGATGTTCGGATGCGAAAGTGCAGTCGCGGCCTGTGCTTCACGCTCAAAACGGAGTACGGATACTGCATCCGTGCAGAGTTCACTGCGCAGAATTTTGACCGCAACCTGACGGTTCAGAATCGTATCAACCGCAAGGAAAACATCCGCCATTCCGCCCTGGCCGATATGCTGGAAAACCTCGTAACGGTTTGCGATGAGATTATTGCTCATAAGGCTCATCTCCTTCCATATCGATGAGGATCGCGGTGATGTTGTCGTATCCTCCTGCGTTCATTGCTTCACTGTACAGACGGCGGACCCGGATTGCCGGATCGATTTCCCGGTTCAGAACGATTCCCCGGATGATTTCTTCCTCCACATAGCCATGCAGGCCATCGGAACAGACGAGATAGCCGTCTGCCTTCCGGTCCATGCGTTCCAGATCAAACCGTGCTTTTTCCCATACGCCAAGCGCATTGGTAAGAACATTTTTACGCGGATAGTTTCGCGCTTCTTCCGGCGTCAGTTCGCCATGCCGCAGCATATCATTCACCAGTGTATGATCGGTTGTCAGCTGTTCAAATGAGCCGTCGGGATAATAGCCGTAGGTACGGCTGTCGCCGACATTCACCACAAAGATGCCGACAGAGGTGATCATGACACCGGTCAGTGTCGTTCCCATTCCCTTTAATTCTTCCGTACGGCGTCCCATACGGTAAATCTCTTCATTTGCGGCAGGAATCTCAAGACCAAGCCAGCGGCGCAGCTGAACTTCATCCGCAAATCCTTCGTTCTGTGAAAAGGCCATGGAAAAATGCGTGACCGCAAGACGGCTTGCAATATCGCCGCCCTTTCCGCCGCCGATTCCGTCACAGACAACGGCAAAAACATCACCCGCACGGTTGCTGGCGATGATGTAACTGTCCTGATTTGATTTCCGCAGTTTCCCGCGGTCCGTCAGACCAAAATACTTCATTGACGGTTCCTTTCATGACGTGCCCGCAGCTGACCGCATGCCGCATCAATGTCATCTCCGTGTTTGCTGCGGAGCGTTGCCTTGACGCCGTTTTTCATGATGACGTCATAAAAGCGAAGTGCGGCACGTTCATCCGTGGTTTTAAATCCGTTCTCATCCACTTCGTTGTACGGAATGAGATTTACATATGCATTCATGCCGCGGATCAGATCCGCAAGCTGTTTTGCGTCCTCATCAGAATCATTGACGCCTTTCAGAAGAATGTATTCAAACGTAAGGCGGCGATGATTGTCTTCACTGTAGTCCTTGAGCGCATCCATCAGCTCATTCAGCGGATACGCACGGTCAATCGGCATCAGCTCCCGGCGCAGTTCATCGTTCGGCGCATGGAGTGAGATGGCAAGATTGTACTGGTAGTGCCCCTGCGCAAATGCACGGATCTTGGGCACTACGCCGCAGGTGCTGATCGTGATATGTCTTGCGCCGATGGAAAGACCATGATCACTGTTGATCACGGAACAGAAGTCGATCACATTGTCGTAGTTGTCAAACGGTTCTCCCGTTCCCATGACAACGACATTATCCACACGCTCTCCTGCCGCATCCAGCTCTTTCTGAATATACATGATCTGACCGACCATCTCGCCGGCGGTAAGATCACGTTGTTTTTTCAGCAGTCCGGAGGCACAGAAGGCGCAGCCCATGTTGCAGCCGACCTGAGAGGATACACATACGGAGTTCCCGAAATTAAAGCGCATTAAAACCGTCTCGATCGTCGCTCCGTCAGAGAGTTCAAACAGATATTTCGCAGTACGGTCCCTGGCAACCTGTTTATCCAGCAGAGTGACCGGCATAATGGAATATTCACTGCTCAGTTCCTGAATGAGCGCGGCGGGAAGATCGCTCATCTCTTCAAATGACAGTACCCGTTTACGGTACAGCCAGCTATAAAGCTGCTTCGCACGGTAAGACTTCTGTCCGTGCCCGGCAAGCATTTCCTCCGCTTTCGCAAGAGAAAAATCATATATTGTTTGCATGTTACTTATCATACCATAATCACCCTGTTTCAGTCGGGTGAAATCCGCTTATTCGGGGAAAAAAGAACCCGTGCGGACACGGGTTCTTGGTGTTACTGTTTTCTGACTTTTTTAAGCAGATCCGTAACAGGTTTCAGTATTTTTTTACCTTCCTGTTCCCATCCCTTCTGTGTGCGTTTTCCGCAGTACGGACACTTGAAACTGAGTTCTGGGATGGACTTTCCGCACCGCTGGCAGATCATGATCAGCTCAGAGCGGCTGTGATGATTGCCATGGAGTAGACCTCAAGCGCGTTGCATCCGCGGGAAAGGTCATTGATCTGTGCATTCAGACCGAGCAGAATCGGGCCGTATGCTTCGAAGTTACCCATACGCTGTGCGATCTTGTATCCAATGTTACCGGCATTGATATCCGGGAAGATAAAGGTGTTCGCATAACCGGCAACCAGGTTGTTCGGGCACTTTGTACGTGCAACACGCGGGGATACCGCTGCGTCGAACTGGAGTTCGCCTTCGATCGGTGTTCCAGGAAACTTTGCCTTTGCCTTTGCGGCAGCGTTGCGCATCTTCTCAACATCTTCACCCTTACCGGAGCCAAGTGTGGAGTAAGACAGGAATGCAACTTTCGGGTCAACGCCGAATACCTTCGCGCATTCGATGGTCTCACCGGCAATCTCTACGAGTTCGTCTTCAGACGGCTTGATGTTGATTGCGCAGTCTGCCATTGCAAGAACTTCGTTCTCACCGGTCGCAGACGGACGAACAAGAATGAAGCAGCTGCTGACGATCGTGTTGCCCGGCTTTGTCTTGATAATCTGGAGTGCCGGACGGACAGTATCTGCTGTGCTGTAGGTTGCACCGCCGAGGAGGCAGTCCGCAACGCCCATCTTTACGAGCATTGTTCCGAAGTAGTTTGCACCAGCCAGTACCTTCTTGGCCTGTTCCGGAGTCATTCCCTTGGACTTGCGGAGTTCGACAAACATGTCGACCATTTCATCGAAACGATCCCAGTTCTTCGGGTCGATAATTTCCGCACCGCGGATGTTGAAACCGGACTCTTCCGCCGCAACTGTGATCTCATCCGGATTGCCGAGCAGAACCGGATGCAGGAAGGAACTCGCAAGCAGACGGCTTGCAGCCTCAAGAATTCGCGGGTCAGAACCTTCTGTGAAGACAATCTTCTTCGGATTGCGCTTCAGTTTGCTGATCATATCACCAAAACCAAACATTGTATTTAC
>JAFOLE010000199.1 GCA_017419465.1 Solobacterium sp.
ACAGCACAGATCCGCTCCGCATTTTCTGTCACTTCCGGTTCTTCAATTTCGTCATCAAAGACAAACGATACCTGATAGGTTCCGTTGACCGGTGTGACATGCACTTCTTTCAGCTTCCCCGGAATCTTCTTTCCAAGCGACAGCACTTCCTTTGTAAGCGGAAGCTTTGCGGTATAGTGGCCTTTGGCATTCCGGCGGATCACACAGTCCTGATTCGAAATGGTAAATGAAGAGCTGCCGCCCTTGTGCTTGTATCCCGGAAGTTCCGGCTTTGCGGTAAAAGTGGAAGGATTCTCCTTATAGGCCCTCATTGCATTGAAAAATGATTTCATGTTCCTGCAAACGCACCGGATCACAAGCTGTGCGGTCTGAACCGGGAAACCTTCGGCATAATAATCCGGATTCTGCGTCAGGCGCATTTCTTCTTCAAGGAACTCATAGCTTACGCATCCCTTTTTCGGAATTGTGCGGGACTTCTTCATCTGGCGGATTGCGGATTCGAATTCATTACGGATTTCCCGCTCATTGTCCGTATAGTTCTTTTCATCCTTCCTTGCAGAAGTCATCAGCTGACTCTGCCGGAACAGGGCAGCGTTGTAGAGGTTGTTGGCACAGTGCGCAGCGTGGTCAAAATACGGAAAAGAAGGCTCATCTGATTTCACTGCAATATTAAAGCTATGGTACATATATCAGTTGTATACCTCCTTTTCATTATTCAGAGCTGTTAATTTCAACCATCTTTATTATAATTAAATTAAGTCAGTTAGTAAATACTTACTGGCATTTTTTTACGACAAATAAAATGTGAAAGGATGTGTTTTTATGAGATGCCGGAAAGATGGTTATTATGTGAATCGCCACAGCTGTTTTCTTCTTCAGTATCATCTGGTACTGGTAACGAAATACAGGCATCCGGTGATTACGGATGCCCTCGAAAAGCGATTAAAAGAATATACTCTGAAGTACTTCAAAGACAGGAGCTGTGTGATTCTTGCACTGGAATTCATGCCGGATCACATTCACATCCTGTTTGATGCGCCGCCGCAGATCAATATGGCAGATTTTATCAACGCTTATAAATCAGCTTCCTCAAGAAGAATGCGGGCAGAATTTCCGAATGAAGTGAGCCGCTATTACTGGAAGCCATATTTCTGGAGTCTGTCGTATTTCATCGGAACAGTAAGTGAACGGACAACAAAAGCTGTAAAGCAATATATCCAAAATCAGAAGATCGCCGATTCACCCGCGACTGATCCGCAGGTCACTCGCGGTACTCTCGGCAGGGGATAGATACTCATCGTATTAATCACCGCCGCCTGATCGATCCCGCTTCCCCCGGCCTGGAAGTAGATCGGGAAGAGGCCGAGCGAATCCGTCACGGCATGGATCAGCATCATCGCCCAGATGCTGCGGCCGCGGTAATAGACCGCACACAGGTAGATTCCCATGATAAAGGCAACCACAGACTGAAGAACTGCATTCAGTAACGTTACTCCGTTCAGGATATTTGTGAGATGCGTCAGTCCGAACGCCGCACTGCTGAAGAGAACCGCGGTCCAGATCCCCTTTGTATCCTTTCCATAACGGAAGCCGAGCAGATTGGAAATCACACCCCGGAATACGGATTCTTCCAGAAATCCGATCTGAAACAGCCGCAGCAGTCCTGCCAGAATCCAGGCCGGCTCTGCCCAGTGAAGGTCGGGATTTACGATCGTATTCATGACAAACAGCACCATCAGAAAGCTGTAGAACAAAAGCTGCGGAAGTCCCGCAATCACTGTCTCCTTCATACTGCCGTGCCGGCAGATCCATCGGAAACTGAAGAGATGCACGATCAGCCAGGCCGTAATGATTCCCACAAGGCTCCCCAGGATTTCCTGCACCGGGCCCTGTACAACCGTGCGGATGAGCATGCTCGTCGGTTTTGTCATGACCACCATGATCAATACCGCCGCAAGGCTTCCGGCGATCGGATGTTCCCGGGCCCATTTCTGAAATTCAGTGATTTTCTCAGTCATTGATTTTCCCTTTCTTC
>JAFOLE010000200.1 GCA_017419465.1 Solobacterium sp.
AATTGAACAGGAATATGATTCCATCAGTGAACGGCTGATGTCGGAAGAGGTTCTGAAAGACCCGCGTCAGGTGACAAAACTTTCCCGTGCCCAGGCAAAACTGACGGCGCTTGTGGATGCCCGTCATGAACTGCAGGATCTCGACGCAAGGATCAGCGAGGCACAGGAACTCGAACATGACAGTGACCCTGAACTGAAGGCAATGGCCGAAGAAGAACTTGCGGAATGCATGCCGAAACAGGACGAACTGCTGGAAAAGATCCGGCGGCTGCTGATTCCGCAGGACCCGGATGATGATCACAATGTGATCATGGAGATCCGCGGAGGTGCCGGCGGTGATGAAGGAAACATCTTTGCGGGCGATCTGTACCGCATGTATGTGAAATACGCGGAAGGCTGCGGCTGGAAGGTGGATGTCCTGGAGGCATCCGAATCGGAAGCCGGCGGATTCTCGCAGATTATTTTTGAAATCAAGGGCCATGATGTGTACAAGGCGCTGAAGTTTGAGAGCGGTGCACATCGGGTTCAGCGTGTCCCGAAGACCGAATCGCAGGGCCGCATTCAGACAAGCACGGCAACCGTGCTCTGTCAGCCGGAAGCGGAGGATGCGGATGTCGAGATCGATCCGAAGGATCTGACGATCGAAACCCATCGTGCCAGCGGCGCGGGCGGCCAGCATATCAATAAGACCGACAGCGCGGTCCGGATCGTGCATGTGCCGACCGGAATCACGGTCAACTGCCAGGAAGGCCGCAGTCAGATCGAAAACCGGGAAACGGCGATGCGTCTGATCCGCTCGCGGGTATATGAAGAATACCGGCGGCAGCGGGAAGAAGCGGAAGGGAAGATCCGCCGTGCCAAGATCGGCACCGGCGACCGTGCGGAGAAGATCCGCACGTACAACTACCCGCAGAACCGGGTTACCGATCATCGGATCGGATTTACGATCACCCAGCTCGACCGGGTGATGGAAGGCCGTCTGCAGGATGTGATCGATGCCCTGCAGGCAGATGATGAGAAGAAAAAACTGGAGAGTGCGGAATGACATTTGCGGAAGCGGTAAGACAGTATGAAAAGCGCTGTGAGGCATGTGATGTGCCGGCGGAAACCGTCATGGCATTTCTTGTGGAAATCGCCCAGACCGAGCGCTACAACCTCTACCTGCATTACGATGAGGAAATGCCGGAAGATCTTGCGGCGAAGTTTTCTGCCGGGATGGAGCGCATCCTGAAACAGGAGCCGATGGCACATGTGCTTGGCTATTCGTGGTTTTACGGCTATAAGTTCACCGTCAACGGGGATGTCCTGATTCCCCGGCCGGAGACGGAGGAACTGTGTGCACGGATCCTCGCCGGCATCGACCGCTGTTTCCCGGAAGGGGATGTGGCCTGTGTGGATGTCGGCACCGGAAGCGGTGCAATCGCGGTGACCCTTGCATGTGAGGAACCGCGGATCGTCATGGACGCAACGGATATCTCCGAGCCGGCGCTTGCGACTGCCCGGATCAATGCGGAAAACAACGGCGCGCGCATTTCGTTTTATGCGGGTGATATGTTAAAACCGCTCATCGAAGCCGGAAAGAAGTATGATGTACTGGTGTGCAATCCGCCGTATATTCCCTCGGATGAGGAAATGGAACACGCGGTGGTGGATTTTGAACCGCATGTCGCGCTGTTTGGCGGCGAAGACGGACTGAAATTCTACCGCGAGGTATTTGCGGACTGCCGGAAGGTGCTGAAGGACAAGGCATTTATGGCCTTTGAAATGGGCTGGAACCAGCGCGAGGCAATGAGCGCGCTGGTAAAAGAAGCACTGCCGGAAGCGCAGTTTGAGATCCGAAAGGACATGAACGGAAAAGACCGGATGCTGTTTGTATATTTCAACTGTCCGGAAGCGATGGAAAGAGGGTGAGATCTGATGAAAGAGATTGAACCGGTCGATGAGGAATTCGACGGAGAATATGAAGAAGATCCGGAAGCGGGTCTGATGGAAACGGAAGTGATCCGGATCCGTGATGACGGAGAAAACGGTCTTGAGGCGACGACCGCCCTGAAGATCAGTGATATTCCGGAAGAGGCGGAGGAGAAACCGAAGGTGTCTTCGCCGCGTCCTGCACCGAAAAAGAAGAAGCAGGGAAGAAAACTGAAGCCGGCAGCGCGGCTTCTGTTAAGAATCATTCTGGTTGCCTCCCTGATCACCGGCGGATGGTCCGGCTTCCAGCTGTATCTTGGAAACAAGGCATACCGCGAAGGTATGAACGCATACTCCAAGCTGAGCGAGAAGAATACGGGAAATGCGCCGGAAGAAGCAGTGGCCGATGACGGACTGGGTATTGAATATACGCCGGCGGACTTCAAAGCACTGGCGGAGATCAATTCCGATATTGTCGGCTGGATCACGATTCCCGGCACCCAGATCGATTATCCGATCGTACAGGGACCGGACAATGAGTACTATCTTGAACACCTGTTCACGAAGGAAACCAACCACACCGGCTGTGTATTCATCGATGTGACGAACCACAGGGATTTCAGCGATCAGAACAACATGCTGTATGCGCACCACATGCGCAACGGCTCGATGTTCTCGGATCTTGAAGGATACCGGAAGGAAGGCTTCCTGGAAGAACATCCGTACTTTGTGCTTCAGACGCTGGATGCGGTCTACCGTGTCGAGCCGTTTGCGGATGTGCTCGGCGATGCGTATTCCACCTACAACCAGACATCGTTTACGGACAATACGGAATTCATGAATTTCATCGACAACATCCGCGCAAACAGCACCTTCCAGACGGATACTGTCGTAACGGAGGAAGATCAGATCCTCGGTCTGTCCACCTGCCGCTATGATGCCTCGGAAGGACGCTATGCGGTGTTCGGCAAGATGGTACGTGTCAAATAAATGTGCCTTGAACCGGCAGTGCCGCAGCGACCCGCTGCATTGCAATGTAACGCGTTTGTATACCAATCCCCCCAAACTTGGGGGTTTATTTTTTTAAAATCGTGATAGAATGCGTACTGTTATGAACAGAAACAGAGTCTGGATGCGGTATTTCATGATCGCCATGGTCATTCTTGTCGTAATGAGCATGCTGCTGAGCGTGTTCCGCTGAGAAAAGGGAATATGAGACGGTTTGAATCTGATGAAATTGAAGCGGCCGCAGAAGTCCTGAAACAGGACGGATGTATCGCCGCCGCAACCGACACGGTATTCGGCGTCTGTGCACGGATCTCTGGAGAAGGAATGAACCGGCTGTACGAGGTAAAGAACCGGCCGCGTTCCAAACAGTTCCCGATCATGTGTGCCGATGTGAACCAGCTGCGCACGGTCGCAGAGGTATCGGACATGGCAGACACGATTATTCAGGCCTTCATGCCCGGTCCGCTGACCGTGATCCTGAAGGCAAAGGAAAGCGTCCCTGCCGCAGTACGCGGCGGCGGAAGCACACTGGCCATCCGGCTTGCGACGAGCAGTCAGCTGAAACAGCTGATCGAGGCAGTCGGAACACCGCTGTTTATGACAAGCGCGAATCAGTCGGGCATGCCGGAATGCAGGACCGAAGAAGAAATTGAGGTCTCCTGTCCGAAGCTCGACGGAATCCTTGAAGGCACCGTATTCTACAACCGGGCCAGTACCATTGCGGATCTCACCGGGGAAACGCCGAAGATCCTGCGGGAAGGTCCGATTACAATTGAACAGATGAATCAGGCACTGAGGAGGAAGACAGATGATTGACCAGGAACTTCAGAAGGCACTTAACGCAGAAGGCAAACGCCAGCGCGAAAACATCGAACTGATTGCGTCGGAAAATTACTGCTCGAAAGAAGTACGCGAGCTTTCCGGATCGATTCTTACCAACAAATACGCAGAGGGTTATCCCGGCAAGCGTTACTACGGCGGATGCGAGAATGTAGACGTCATTGAAAATCTCGCGCGTGACCGGGCATGTGAACTGTTCGGCGCTGACCATGCGAATGTACAGCCGCACAGCGGATCCCAGGCAAACATGGGCGTATACTTCTCCGTTCTGAATCCGGGCGACAGGGTTCTCGGTATGGACCTTGCGGCAGGCGGCCATCTGACACACGGCGCAAAGGTCAGCTTCTCCGGGAAACTGTATGACTTCTATTCCTATGGCGTAAACCGGGAAACCGAGCGCATTGACTATGATCAGCTCCGCAGGGAAGCACTGGAGCTTCAGCCGCGGATGATCGTTGCCGGCGCAAGTGCATATTCCCGTGCACTGGATTTCAAGGAGTTCCGCTCCATCGCGGACGCATGCGGCGCATACCTGATGGTCGACATGGCGCACATTGCCGGACTCGTTGCCGGCGGCATGCATGAAAACCCTGTTCCGTATGCGGATTTTGTTACAACAACCACACACAAAACACTGCGCGGTCCGCGCGGCGGCATGATCCTCTGCAAGGAGGAATACGCAAAGGCTGTGGACAAGGCAATGTTCCCGGGCATGCAGGGCGGTCCGCTCTGCCATATCGTGGCTGCCAAGGCACAGTGCCTGTATGAGGCAATGCAGCCGGAGTTTAAGGATTATGCAGCTCAAATTGTAAAGAACTGCGCTGTTCTGGCAGACACCCTTCAGAAGGAAGGCTTCCGGCTTGTGACAGGCGGAACCGACAACCATCTGATTCTCGTCGATGTCAAGAGTTCCATCGGCATTACCGGCCGCGAAGCGGAAGTTGCGCTCGATGAAGTGAACATCACCGCAAACAAGAATGCGATTCCGTTCGATGAGGAAAAGCCGAACACAACCAGCGGCATCCGGCTTGGAACTGCCGCAATGACAACCCGCGGCTTTAAGGAAGAAGAGTTCCGCAAGGTCGGCACATGGATCGCACAGGTCCTCAAGAACAAGGAAGACCTGGTGCTGAAACAGCAGATCCAGCAGGAAGTCATTGCGCTCACCGCAAACTATCCGTTCGCATAAGAAACCATAAGAAAAGCAGAATTCCGGATTACTTCGTGTAATCACAGAATTCTGCTTTTTTATTATTCGTTCTCAGATCAGACCGCTGATCAGAATGACCGCAATCAGAACCGGAAGGATGTATTTCAGATAAAC
>JAFOLE010000026.1 GCA_017419465.1 Solobacterium sp.
CCGTTAAACAAGCGGATCCGTCTGATCATGGGAACCAATGAGGAAACCGGATCACAGTGCCTGAAGTACTATGTGGATCATGAAGGACATGTCGACTACGGATTTACACCGGACGGTGATTTCCCCGGCGTGCATGGTGAAAAGGGAATGCTGGGGGGAGAATTCCGCTGCGACCGCACCAATATCCTTGATATCCGCGGCGGCACGGCCCGCAACATCGTCTGTGCACGCTGTACCGCGAAGGTGCCGAAGACCTGCTATTCTTCGAAGAAATTCGGAGACTGGCTCCACAACCTGAATATTGAGTTTGATGTGACGGAAGAAGACGGCATCAATACCATTACCGTTTACGGCAAGGCAGCACATGCAAGCACACCGGAACTCGGCATCAATGCGATTTCCTGTCTTCTCGTTGCGCTGAAGGAAGCCGGCATGCAGGATCCGTTTGTGGATTTCTACTGCAGTCACTTCGGTCTTGCGACCGACGGTGCCGGTCTCAATGCGAAGCTGGAGGATGAATTCGGCGTACTGACACTGAATGTCGGAATGATTTCGATGAAGGACGGCGTCATCACCGGTACGATCGATATCCGTTCCCCGGTAACAATGAGCACAAAGTCCGTGCTGAAAGCCATGACCGGACGGCTCGAAGATGAAAACGGCGTGATTGAGCTCCACCGTCATGCGGAACCGCTCTACTTCCCGATCGACTCGCTGCTTGTATCAAGCCTGCTCAGTGCCTATCAGGAAGTTACCGGCGATACAAACTCGAAGCCGATGACCATGGGCGGCGGAACCTATGCCAAGGGCATTAACAATACGATTGCGTTTGGCTGCTCGTTCCCCGGCAAGGATTATCATATTCACGATGCGAATGAATGCGTCGGCGTGGATGAACTGCTTCTCCAGACGGAGATCTATGTTCACGCGCTGCTCAAACTGCTTGAAATCTGATGAAAGAGAACGGCACGTGATACGTGCCGTTTTGGGATGAGGAATACTGGGATGAAAAAAGCGGCGATCATGTATGACTTTGACAAGACACTGTGCGACCGTGACATGCAGGAGTACAGTCTGATACCTGATCTTGGCTATGAACGCCCGAAGGATTTCTGGAAGGAAGTCGGAGAACTTTCAAAGGAAAACCGGATGGACGGAATCAGCGCATATCTTTTCATGCTTAAAAAGAAGTATGAAGAGGCAGGACATCCGCTGAAACAGTCGGATTTCAAAGGCGTCGGACAGAACATCAATCTGTATCCCGGCGTGCGGGAATGGTTCGGCCGCATCAACGCCTACGGAAAGGAACGCGGGATTGAAGTGGAACACTACATTATTTCTTCCGGCATGGAAGAGATCATCAAAGATTCCGCGATCGCATCCGAAATGAAAAAGATTTACGCATGCCGGTATTATTATGATGAAAACGGCATTGCGCAGTGGCCTGCCCAGATCGTCAACTATACAACGAAGACGCAGTATATTTTCCGCATCAACAAGCAGGTGCTCGATGAAAGCAATGACAGCGATCTCAACACCTGGGTTCCGATGGAACAGCGTCCGATTCCGTTCAGCCGGATGATCTACATCGCGGACGGACTGACCGATGTGCCATGCATGAAACTGGTCAAGGCAAACGGCGGAAAGGCGGTTGCCGTATACAACACAAACAGCGCCGCGGCCGGATTTGCGGCGGAAAAGCTGATCCGGGAAAACCGTGCGGACTTCATCGCGCCGGCAGACTATACTGAAGGGGAAAAGATCGATACGCTCGTCAAGCGGATGATTGATGAGATGAGTGCAGCAGCTGCACTGGAAGAATATAAAGGGGTCATGTGATCATGGCAAAGAGACGCAGTAGAAAGTTACGGAGACAGACCACACGGCTGGCGATGATTATCATGGTTCTGCTTGTGCTGATCATCGGACTGGCAGTCTATCAGCTTGTCAGCGGCGGACGGGGTAAAGGCTCCGTGATCACCGTGATGCTGGATAATGCCCACGGCGGAGATAACTCCGGATATCAGGGAATCATCAGTGAAGATGAATACAACGAGCATGTCATTGATGAACTTCAGGTCCTGCTGGAAAATGACGACCGGTTCCGTGTCATGCGCACGCATGAAGACGGACAGGCGATGGCAGTGTCCACACGTGTGGAAGTCATCGATGAAGCAGAACCGGATATCGTGCTTTCGGTCCGCTGCCATAACGGCGACAGCCCGAATTTCACGACCATGCTGGTGTTCGCCAATCCGCCTGCCTCAAAGTATCATGAAGACAGTGAGGCGCTTGCGACGACAATCACCGAAGTGTATACCGACGCCGGTTATGCCCCGCAGTGCGGCTATTACTATTACCATCCGATCAAAACCGGATATTATCAGGAACATCTCGTACCGATTGACGATAAAACGGATTATGAAGAGGAAAGCTGGGATCTGATGAACGCAAAGGCGCCGGTCGTCATTGTGTCACAGATCAATGTGAATAACGAGGAAGAAGCAGCCGCGTGGGGAACAGAGGAAGGCTGGAAAAAGGCAGCCGACCTGTATTACCGTGCGCTTGTAAACTGTTATAAGGCGGACTGAATATGGATGAGAAATTCATAGATAACGCGGAACGGTTTCTGAATGCCTATGCGTCAATTGAGCGAAGCCTGAACCGCCAGCTCTGTAAAAACGATTATGTGCCGTTCAAGAAACTGGTGCGTCTTGCGGCGAAGAACAACGCGATCGTCGCAAAGAATGAAGAAGTGCTGAAAGAGTATTCCGATCTGCGGAATGCGATCGTACATCAGCGTGCCCGTACGGAAGAAATCATTGCCGTGCCGGTTGATTCCGCGACAGAAAACATCGAACGGATCGCCGAACTGCTTGATGCGGATGAAAACATTCTGTCCTTTGCGACAGTGCCTGTCACGACCGCGGATGAAACCACAACGATCAAGGAAGCATACAGCCTGCTTCATGAAATCGGCGGTGACAAACTCCCGGTATATGACCGGGATCAGTTTGCCGGTATTGTCACGATGGACCGCATCGCCGGCTGGTGCGTGCAGGGAAACTCCGTTGACGAACCGGTACAGAAGCTGATCAGCGATGAAGGACCGGAAACTGTATTTATGAAGCGGACACAGTCCATTATGGAAGCGGTGCTGTTCTTCGACCGCCACATGAAGCATTCCGACATCGCTCCGGTTATCCTTGTCACGGAGTCCGGAAACATGCACGAAACACCGATCGGAATCCTCTCATCGCACGATTTATCGCGGATTCTGGCGGCTCTGATATGAGAAAACCGCATAAAACCGTGCCTGAATTGACGAAAACCGCATAAAAATGCGGTTTTTTAATTGATTTTAGGTACCGAAAGATTAAAATTAATAATGTCATATTAATGACGAGAAGGAGATTATTAAATTACTATGGCAAAAGAAGCAAAGATTCTTACAAAGAAGGTTCTGGCCGAAGAAATCGCTGCAAAGCAGGGCATCACAAAGAAGGCAGCTACAGAGATCGTCAACTATGTATTCGACGAGTCCGCTAAGACACTGAAGAAGGGCGGAACAGTTGACATCAACGGTTTCGGCAAGTTCTCCATCAAGAAGAGAGCAGCTCGTACAGGTATCAACCCTCGTACAAAGGAAACCATCAAGATCAAGGCAACAAAGGTTCCTACATTCAAGGCTTCCAAGACTCTCAAGGATCTTGTCAAGTAATCAGAGAAACACATTGTTTCGCATAAACCGCATGGCATACGCTGTGCGGTTTTTTCGTGCGGGAGGCACGAACAGACCGTGCTATACTTTTTCTATGGAACGAATCAATATACTCGCGGGTACCTATACCGACAGCGGAAGCGAAGGAATCTACTCCTTCGGATTTGAAGACGGGAAACTTACCTCCCCGGAACTGTTTGCGAAAATCAGCAGCCCGAAATACATCAGTGTGGAAAACGGACTGGTCGCCTCGATCGGCAAGTTTGAACACGGCGCCGGCGCTGCGGTGTTTGACCGCAACGGAACAATGCTGGGAAAGGCAGAATATGAGAAGAAGACCTCCTGCTTTATCACCTGGCATGACGGAGATATCTATACCGCAAACTATCATGAAGGAACCTTCACAAAACTGAAGTTCGACGGCAGCTCACTGCGTGTCGAGAAGACCGTGGAAATCAAGGAGGGCGCCGGATGTCATCAGGTGCTGTTCCATGACAATCAGATTCTTGTGCCGGCACTGTTTCTTGACCGTCTGATGATTTTTGACACGGACCTGAACTATCAGGGATCGGTCGTATTCCCGGACGGGACCGGACCGCGTCACGGTATCTTCTCAAAGGATCAGTCCACGCTGTATCTGCTTTCCGAACTCAGCAACGAACTGTTCGTGCTTGAGGCAGGGACATGGAAGCTGCGCGCTTCGATGCCGGTGCTCAAGGATGGCCGCACGCATCTGCGCGGCGGCGCCGCGATCCGTCTTTCGGAAGATGAAACACGGCTGTATGTCAGCACACGCGGACAGGATCTGATTTCCGTAATCGACCTTGAGCGGATGACCGTTCTGCAGGATGCCTACTGCGGCGGCAAGCATCCGCGGGATTTCATCCTGGCAGGAAATTCCGTTCTCTGCGCCAACCGTTACAGTGATACGGTCGTCTGTTTCCATCGGAATGAAGACGGTACGATCGGAGAGGAAACCTCACGGATCAATATCCCGCAGGCAGTCAGTCTTGCGGTCATGGAATAAACGTACAATAACTGCGGCGGACGGAAGATTTCGTCCGCTGTTTTTAACCACTCACAGGAGAACTCCGACGTGAAAATGCAATTGCGGCCTTACGAAAGGCACGGCACTCTCAACGGCCGTGCCGGAAACCGACTGGTCCTGTGGATTCTGGCAGACCCGCATTTTCTTTCGCCTTCGCTGTTTGAAGAAACCGCAGATGCATTTCAGAGTATCCTTGCGGTAAACAGCGGGAAGCTGATTGAGCATATGCCGGAAGTCATGGAGGAGTTTCTTTCACGTGCGCTTCGTGAACATCCGGATGCGGTACTGTTTCCGGGGGATCTGACACTGAACGGCGAACTGGAAGGCCTTCTGGAAATGGGACGGATGTTTTCGCGTCTTGAGGCGGAAGGAATCCGGGTGCTTGTGATTCCCGGCAATCATGATATCGACTGCCGGTATGCGTCCGTACTGACCGGAGATGTCGCTTCCCCTGCAGAGCGGGTGACACGGGACGCCTTTTTCAGAGAGATGCGCCGGTTTGGCTATGATACGGCAGACGCACGCGATGAACATTCCTTCAGCTGGATCGTCCCGCTGGCAGATGATCTCCGCATTCTCGGCTTTGACTCGAACACGAATGCATTTCCGGGAGGAATCCTGAAAGAAACAATGACATGGGCAGAGAAGGAGCTTGCCCGTGCAGAGGCGGAAGGCGCGGCAGTGATTACAATGATGCATCATAACCTGCTTGTGCAGAACCGGTTCATGGAAACCGGATTTGTCCTGAAAAATCAGGCGGAGGTTCTGGATGTCCTGAAGCGGGGAAACGTCACATTGAATCTCAGCGGTCATATTCATCTTCAGCACTGTTCCGGACGGAAAGGCCTGACCGATATCACCACGGAATCTGCGGCGGTGTTTCCGCTTGGATTCGGTGTGCTGGAGATAGCAGAAGGGCATCGGAAATGGAACTATCACCGGGAATACATGACGCAATATCAGGATGCGGCACTGCGGCGGATGTATGAAACCTGCGAACGGTTTCTGCAGGATACGCTGGATCAGCTCGATGTCAGTGAGGCTGACCGGACATGCATGCGCAAAGCCGGACAGGAGGTCTGCGTTGCGGTATTTGCGGGCTGGGCGTACCGCCCGTCCGATGAAGAAGCGAAACATGGATGCAGGCTCTGGAACGAACGAGCCTCGGATACGTTCTGGGGAAAATATATCGTTTCTGCGATTGGACAGAAACATATGGAGGAAACAATATGAGAAACAGATGGATCACATTACTGGCGGTTTCCCTGATAATGGGCGGATGCGGTTCGAAACCGGAACCGGAAGCACCGTCCGCTTCTGCGGAACCTCCCGCAGCGGAAAACACCGGGACGAAGACACCGGAGCCTTCCGCGGAACCACAGACAGCGCAGCCGGTCTCACCCGAAGAACTCCGCGGGTTTCAGTCGGAACTGGAACCGTACGAAGATCTGGAAATCGCATTTCTCGGAACGATATCCATGGACCGTTCCCTTGACGATATTCTTGCGCGCGCCGCATCCATGGAGGGATGTGAAGCGGCAGGCGCGATCAATGATTCCCGTATCTTCTACGGAGACCGCGGCGAATATACCGACAATGTTTATCTGCTTGTGCCGGCAATGAATACCGACCTGAAGATCGGCCGGTACAACTGGTATGCGGGAGAGATCACGGAGACATGGGTGGAGGAGACAGAAGCCCTGCCGCTGATCTATGTGGAAGACGGGGATCTGATCGATCCGCCCGGACGGATTGAGTATGTACGCCATCTGAAAGACGGTGACAATGAGGGCTTCCTGTTTACGGGAATCGGGCTCGATGGAAAGCTGCGGACCGCCTACCATATGGGCGTTGTGGATCAGACAGGCTATCCGTCCTTTGATTCTTCCGAGATTCCGTTCTATTCCCAGTCGTTCCATGACATACTGATGAGTTATGAAGAAATCGCGGACGCCGTTCAGAAAGGCGGTAAGCTTACGGTCATGGAAGAGATGACATGGGAAGGGCATGCGTATATGGTCTATGACCTGGAGAACGGGGAAACGAATACCCTGTATGGGGTCCGTCCGGATTCAGAGCCGGCGGTCCCTGCCGTTCTTGTAAGCCGGGACCGCGGCATGTCCTGGGAAACACTCGGACGCGGATAAGGCATATTTTAAGCAATCCGGAATCATGCATGTTACGTTAAGTGCAGCTGAATGGAGGTATCAATCATGGTCAGAACAGCATTGATCGGCGCTGGCACGATGGGAAAAGGCTATCTGCGCCGGGTCGGGCAGGGGAAAGCGCCGACGATGGAAATTACAGCGGTTGTCGCACGCCGCGCCGAAACACAACAGGAAGTCCGCGAAATCTGCGGCGATTCGGTACAGATCTTCGCAACGGAAGAGGAGCTGTATGCGCACAGCGATCTCTTCGATGCCGTTCTGGTCGTAACCCCGCACCGGTTTCATCCGGCAATGGGCATGAACGCTTTGAAGCACGGAAAACATCTTCTGCTCGACAAGCCGGTCGCGGTATCGGTTGCGGACTGCGGCGAGCTGATCCGTACCGCAAAGGAAAGCGGACTTGTATTTTCGGTGGTCTTCCATCAGCGTGCCTATCCGAAATATCAGAAAAAACGTGCGATGATTCAGAACGGAACGATCGGGGAGATTTCACGCATCCTGCTGGAAAACAGCCGGTATTTCCGCACCCCGTATTATCATCATTCCGGCTCATGGCGCAGCAGCTGGACCGGGGAAGGCGGCGGTGCGCTGATCAATCAGGGGCAGCATATCCTTGATATCTGGCAGTGGCTGTTCGGCATGCCGGAAGAACTGTATGCGCAGATCGGATTTGGAAAATACAATGACTTCCAGGTCGATGATGAAGCCGTACTCACCATGCGTTATCCAAACAACGCCACCGGCGTCTTCATTCTTTCAACCGGAGAAGGAACCTATACCGAGAAACTGGAGATTACCGGTTCCAGAGGAACCATCCTGCTGGAAGAGGATCATCTTACCGTAACGACATTTGATCAGGATCTTCGGGAATACCGCAAAAATGCACAGGTCAATTCCCGCGAGGAACTGTATTCTGAGGTGACGGAAGAAACCTTTGAGACCGACGAATCCTGCCAGCATGAAATCCTGGAAAACTTCGCGCGGGCGATTGAATACGGAGAACCGCTGCTGGTGGAAGGGGCAGATGCGGTGAATGCGCTGGAACTGACCAACGCGGCATATCTCTCCGCCTGGAATCATATGCCGGTGAAGCTCCCGGTGGATGAGGCGGAATATGTCCGTCAGCTGGAAGCGCATAAAGCAGAAGAAACAAAGTAAAAGTACAGAAAACCCGTAAAACACGGGTTTTTATGTGGGAAAACAGAGTCTTTTCATTGCATTTTTGAGTCCATTTAAGGACAATAGAGGGGATTTGCAAATTATATGACTAAAAAGGGGATTTTATTATGGGTGACAGATTTGACGCGACATATCTGAAAGATGTTGATTCCATGCATTTTATCATGCCGTTCATGTATCCGGACCGGTGTGACAACCAGGCGTTCTTCACATTCAAGATCGATCTTACCAATCTGAATGCATATCTGGCGAAGAAGAATGCGGATAATCCGGAATATAAATACAACATGTTTCAGTGCGTGGTGACGGCAGCGCTGAAGACAATCTTCCTGCGCTCCAAGCTTTCCATCTTTATTCACAACCGGAAGATGTACCGCCGCAATGAGGTATCTGCGGCCTTTACGGTAAAGCAGGAGTTCGCGGACAACGGCGGTGAAGTTCTTGCATTCCTGCACGCAAAACCGGAATGGACCATTGATGATGTGCATAACGAAATTCATCGCCAGCTTCTGAAACTGAAGAAAAAAGGCTATACCGATGAATCCACGTCCATCATGGACAAACTGAACAAGGCACCGAAGTGGATCACTCGTCCGCTGATCGGAGGTATCTGCCGTCTTGAAAAGAAAGGCCTGATTCCGCCGGCACTGGTTGAGACTGATCCGTATCATTCTTCCATTGTTCTGGCCAACCTTGGCTCCATCGGTCTGCCCAACGGCTATCATCATCTGACCAACTGGGGCACGACTTCCATGTTTCTTCTGATCGGAACGATCGGCCGTCTGCCGTTCTATGAAAATGACACCGTCACCTTCCGGGACGGCGTGGAGATCGGCTTCACGGTTGATGAGCGTATTGCGGACGGATTCTATTTTGCCCGGAGTATCAAGATGCTGCAGCTGTTCCTGGAACAGCCGGAACTTCTCGAGCGCCCGATGAACGAAAAACTGAGCGATGAGCTCTGGCAGAAGATTACCGCAAAATAAGGAAGTGCTATGACAAAACAGCATGACGTGCCGGACGAAATTGAAGTTCGCGGGGCACGGGTACACAATCTGAAAAACATCGACGTGAATGTTCCGCTGAACAAAATCACGGCGGTGGCCGGCGTATCGGGATCGGGGAAATCTTCCCTTGCGCTGGGCGTACTGTATGCGGAAGGCTCCAGAAGATATCTGGAGTCTCTTTCAACTTATACCAGACGCAGAATGACGCAGGCTGCCCGGGCGGATGTGGATGAAGTCCGTTATGTACCGGCATCGCTGGCGCTCCATCAGCGTCCCTCTGCCGGCGGAATCCGATCCACTTTCGGAACCGGAACCGAACTTCTCAACAGCCTCCGCCTGATGTATTCAAGACTTGCGGAGCACCGCTGTCCCAACGGCCACTACGTGAA